>JAHJLU010000282.1 GCA_018821745.1 Myxococcota bacterium
AGCGCGATCCAGATGGTGCGGAGGTCTGTGGAGTTCATGGCCACGGTGAGGGTCTTCAGGGAGGGGTAGGGGACAAAGGGTGCTGCTTTGCGGACCATCTGCAAGAGCCCATTGTGCCGGGCTTTGCTGAGGCCCTTCCATCGTTTCATGGCCAGAGAAAGCTGTTTGGGGCACGTGTAGTGGGTAGTGAGTGAGCAGAGGCTCTCAAGCGTTTTACCGTCGAGGGAGAGAACGGCCCGCTGCATGTGTCGCTTCAGGGAGGCTGCGACCAGATCCCCGGGGAGATTTTTTTCTCTCAGGAGCAGGGCTGCGACCGCGTGAAATTCGCCGGCGATGAGGACTTCCAGGTGACGCATTCGGGCCAGTGCTGCCTTTGCGCGTGCGCCGGCCTTTGTGTCGGCGTAGGCGATGGAGAGGAGGCTGAGTGCCTCGGGGGAGGGGTTGTCTCCCAGTTTCGCCAGCTCCAGCGCCGCGAGCCGCTCCATGGCAGGGCGGAAATGGATCCCCAGTGGAAAATAATCAAGATAGCGGCGTATCCCTGTAATGGTCGGGGTCTTTTCCAGTTGTTCAAACCATCGGGCCTCCAGGACCTTCCGCACCTGTTTCCCCATGGGATGCCGGGGATGGTAGTGGAGAAAGCGGATGAGCGGCCACACCCCCTTTGATGAGAGCGCGCGCTCGGCTCTTCGGGTGGCCAGGAGCCGGTGGGCTTCACGGTGATGTTTGCCCTTGGGGAATTCGTGGAGGAAGGTAATGACCGGCGCAATCCCCGTTGACTGTTTGAGTTGGAAATAGAGGAGGGTTTCCAGTTTCAGTCTGGCGGCAAATCGCTCATCCTCACTCTCCGAGTGGAACAAAAAGGAGCGGTATGCCTCGGGTGTATTCAAGTTGCTGGCTGTTTTCAGGTCCATAACCTTGGGACTGCAGCCGAGAAGAACGACACTGGTAAGAATCAGACAGAAATTTTTCATCTCAGGATAATAGCTCCATTTTCATTGAAATATCCATCGCTTTTATGGAGTGGGTGAGCGCCCCCAGGCTGATGACATCAACACCGGTGTCGGCCACGGCCTCCAGGGTATCGCCGGTTATGCCACCGGACGCCTCAAAAATGGCCTGGCCCCGGTAGCGTCCGCAGATCGTTTTCATAAGAGGAGGGGGCATGTTATCGAGCATGACGATATGGGCTCCCGCCGCGATAGCCTGCTTTACCTCGTCCTCGGTTCTGGCCTCCACTTCAATTTGCAGTGTGTGTGGCGCGCCTTTTCGAACAAGCTTCACGGCTGCGTCGATGGACCCCGCCACATCAATATGGTTGTCTTTTATCATGATCCCGCCCCCGAGATCCAACCGGTGGTTTGCGCCCCCTCCCGTCCGGACGGCGTATTTTGCAAGATACCGCCATCCCGGCAGGGTTTTGCGGGTGTCGGTGAGGCGGACCCCGGGCCCGGCGAGAGCGGTGAGTTCACGGGTCTGGGTGGCGATCCCCGATAGATACTGTATGAAATTCAAAAGGGTGCGTTCGATCATGAGCAATGACCGGGCGCACCCTTTGAGGGTGGCGATGCAGTCGCCCGGAAAAAGGAATGAACCCTCCCGTTTGTCGAGAGTGATGTCGATGGTGTCATCCACCCTGAAGACAATGGGCTCTATCAGGGGAGCGCCGCAGAGGACCAGGGGTGACTTCACCATGAGGCGGGCCACGGCCTGCTCGTGGTTCTGAAAAATTGCCTCGGACGTGGGATCACCATTGCCGATGTCCTCGGTGAGGGCCAGATCAATGAGAGTGCGAAGCGCGGGGGTTACAAAAAAGGTCACGGTTGCTGCTGCCTCGGTTCATGTGCTGAACCACCCCTTCTCCAGGATCTCCGACACAAAATTGGCGAGACCGTGGATGATGATGGGGGCAAATAGGGTTTTTGTCTTGAGCGCCACTATACCAAAAATAAGGCCGGGAAAAAACACCGCCATGCGCAGGGGATTCCCGTCGACCAGAGTGTGTCCCAGGCCAAAGAGCAGCGCCTGGATCACCAGCGCGATAATGATGGCCTTTTTCTTGTCGAGCCGACCAAGTTCACGGGACCCGATGAGGAGCGGGAGCAAAAACCCGCGGTAGAAAAACTCTTCGGGGAGGGCTACGGCGATTACATGAACGCCGAGAAGGTTGAGTGAAGCAGTGGCGCTCAGGGGCCAGTGGAAGGTGGACCCGTAGTGGGCACAGGATCTCCCCAGGGAGAACCAGGCGCTGTCCGACGAGCAGACGCTTGAGAAGAAAAGGAAATGCACCAGCGCGTAGCCCGAGAGCAGGGGAATTGCCACGGCCAGTCCCCACATTAGTCCCCGGGGGAAGGACCCGAAGGCGATGAAGTCTTTTTCGTGGCGCGCCCAGAACCACAGGGTGGGGAGAAAAAGGAAGAGGAGCGCGAACACCTCGGTGAGATGCCTCCCCAGGAGGGGCACAAAGGAGGCGTGGTAGAGCGCCGCCAAAAGAAGCGTGAATCCGGCAAAACCCGCGAGTATAGCGTAAATAGACACGGATTTCCGGGGTTTTGCTGGCACGATTTAACTACCTGGAGGTGAGGATCGGGTGGAGGGAGACCTTGCCCCTGGGGACTCCAAGTAATGCCAGGTTGCCCGATTCATGGGGGGTGACACTCCTGAACCCGCCAGAAGGAGAGGCAACAACAACACAGGCGAGATTGGCCGGAACCTGATGGAACTGGAACCGCACCGCTGAGCGCCAGGGAGCGGCGGGGAGTCTCAGCGGCTTGCAATTCCATTTGCGGCCGTAGGTGCTGGCCGCTTTGGGAGGCCACTTCCCCAGGAGTAACTGCCACTGGTAGGTTGAGATGCCGCTCCCGTTGGAGTGGAGACGATCGGCAAGGCTCGCGAGTTTTCCAGAGAAGGGCGACAGAAAAATAATGTTAAAGCGCACATAGGGGTTGGAGTCTTCCCGGGCCAGATCCAGAGCCCCCTGGGGATCTTTGATGATCAGGTGTTTGGCGCCCAGCACGCCGTTTATTCTGGTGCAGGGATCCGCGGCAGAGAGGGCTCGGGCCAGAAGTGGCTGTGGCAGGGGATACCGCGCGAGGGCTCGAAAGAGCCGGGGTGTTGCGGATTTTGCCAGGGCGGCGAGGTCTTTGATGGTTTTACCCTGCCCCAGAAGATCCACCGCCCAGGGCCT
>JAHJLU010000283.1 GCA_018821745.1 Myxococcota bacterium
CTTTTGTGGCCGCAAATTTAATAAGCTCCCGCTGGGCTGCTTCAAAAGTAAGCCCGCTGGGCCCATAGTCTTCCGCCTTCATGAGCTCAAGCGCCGTGTTGATGTTTTGGGACAACAGGAACCCGATGCGGTGTGACGAGAGGCGGGCTCTGTCAATATAGCCGTCGATGTCGGGGATGGTGCCGTGGTCGGAGACGTCTCTGATAATATCACTCAGGTGATTGATGACCGCGGAGGGGATGAGGTCGGCGATCTGGTTCGCGGCCTTGTTCACGATCCGTTCATTGTCGCCGAAGGAGATCCGTGGATTGGAGAGCTTGATGGCCCCGAGGATCAGCGTGACCAGCTCGGAGCGGGAGGGGAGAAGTTTGATCAGCAGGTAGCCGGGGAGAAGATAGATCAGATCTCGACCGATGATGAAGGCCAGGTCCTTCTCCATGAGGCCCCGAAGCAGTTGGTGCCCGGCGGTGACAACCTTGACCACCTCGTGATTCACAACCATGGCGCTGATGCGCAGGGCGGAATCATCTTCGGGCAGGAGGTACAGGGGGGGCGCCGAGAAACCGTAGGTGTCGATCACATAATAGAACATGGAGGTGAAGGTGGGACCCTCAATATGGGGTGACTGGGGGGTCTCCCCGAGGATCCCCAAAGTGCGCTCGTTCTCTCCCCGGAGCACGGGGACGATATCTGCCATGAGGGCAAACAACTGGCCCAGATAGTAATCTTCGGGTCTGGAGACAATGAGGTGACGCCAAAGACCGTCTATGGACCCCCGGGGGAGTCGGGTCAACCCCTTGGGCAGATGTTGATCATAGAAATGATCCGCGTCCTTGTTTTTGAGGTTCAGGCTCTTGATAAGGGCCGAGAGACACCACGCACGATCATAGTCCTGTTTTTCCCAGTGCAGTTTGAACAGCTGGGTCATGTTTTCCCGGTTGAATGGATCCAGTTCCAGGATTTCTTCATATATGTGCAATGCGTCCCGTTGTTTGTCTCCTTCCCATGTCTTTTGGATCTCGGCCATTCGCAGTCTGATGTTGAGGTCGGATGAATCATACCCGAGTGCCGATTCATATGCCTCAAGCGCCTTGGCATCGTCCCGGATTTTCTCATGGTAGAGGACGCCGAGATCGAGCCACAGTTGAAACAAATCCTTTGAAGAGGTGTTGCTACGGCTTGCGAGCCGCTTGATCATTTTGGAATACTCCCGCTCCAGTTTACGCCACTTTTTCTGGGCCCTGATTAGGTTTGCCATGTGGAGAAAGGCCACCATAAGCGTGGGATCACTGTCGATGCACTTGTCATAGTTTTCAATGGCGTCCAGCGGTTCTCCCAGGTGGTTTTCAAAAACCTGGCCTATGGAGAAAAAATATTTGGCGCGCACCGCGGGGTTCTCCTCCAGCTCCGTGAGCCGTTTGAGCAGTTCATTGACCCGCGGCCAGTCTCCGGTCTCTTCCAGGAGCGCCAGCAGATCAAGAATAATGGTGGTGTCGTATGGTTTTAGCTCGTACGCTTTTTGGAGTTGTTCGATATTTTTGGAAGGGTCTGGCATCCTAGCTCCTTGGGCCGGGGGCTATTTGGGGGCTTTCCTGCTGCGTCTTCGGACTGGCAGGTCTTTCATGAGTGCGTAAGCGCACAGTCGCTTATGCTCATGGGAACCAGCCACGGCATGTTTGCATCCCCGTGCATATAATTCACGGGCTTTTGCGTGATCTTTTTTGGTCATCAGGCCGTCTCTGTAGAAGTCGCCCAGAGAACCGCAGCTCTCCGCATATTTCAGATCACAGCCCCGGGCAAACATTTTGAGCACCTGGCTTTTTGCCATTTTAAGGAACTTTGGATCCTTGTTGAGACCTTTTGTTTTCATGAGCCCGAGCCAATAAACCCGTGCTGCGCTGTTACAGGCGGCTGCTTTGTTTTCTTTCTCACATGAGGCCCCATAGAGATCGGCCCCCTTCTTGAAATTGATAACTGCCTTGCCGTAATCCCGGGCAGTTCCGAGGGCATCACGGTAGGATAAGCCCGCGTTCATGCAAGTGGCAGCGTCTCCCTGGTGACAGCGTTTCTCCCACTCGGGAAGTATTTTTCTATAGTTCTGCTTTGCCAGGGTCGAAAAACGCATGGCCTCTTTCCGATTCTTTTTGATGCCCACTCCCTTGAGGAAAAGGGTGGAGAGCATCTGGCAGGAGGAGGGGCTTCCCTTCTCGCATGAGGCGATAATTGTGCGGATATGCTCTGGATAAGGTTTTTTGGGTGTTTTTACCGGGGCATCCCCTGTGCGATCCGCGGTCGCATCCGCTTTCGCACTATTTTCCACAGGCGTTTTGGGCGGTGCAGCCTCGGGGGAAGGGGTCTTCTTCGAGCAGGAAGGTCCCGCCAGCCATGCGAGCAGAACAGGGATGAAAATTGAGGGTAATGGTTTCATTTTGCGTGTTCCCGACCGTAGCCCAGCCGCTATATTGGCACAATAGCGGCGAAAAGAAAAGAGCGCTGGATCAAACATGGAGTCCCACGGACCTCATGAGTTCCAGTGCATTGGATTGTCGGACGATGCCCTCCTGAATGCGGTAGTCAAAGTGGAGCTTGCCTTCGAGAAGGCTGTCGGAAAAATGCATGTTCACAAACTGGTTTTTTAGATCATCCGGGGGGGTCGTCAGGGCCAGATCATGGGTCGTGATCAACCCCAGGGCGCCTCGGCGGATCAATTCCCTGAAGAGCGCTTGAGCCCCCAATTGCCGGTCATGGGAGTTGGTCCCCTGGAAAATTTCATCCATGAGGAAAAATACGGGATGGTCGGGGTCGCTCGAGAGGTTCAGGATCGTCTTCATGCGGCGGATCTCGGCGTAGAATTTGGATACGCCCTGCATGAGTGAGTCGGACACTTTGAGCGAGGATGCGAGGTGGAAGGATGCGATGGACATGGAACTGCAGCGCACGGTGCATCCTGCGTAGGCCATGACCATGTTTACGCCTATTGTCCGCAGAAAGGTGCTTTTACCCGACATATTGGAGCCGGAAATGACATAGAGCTGCTCGGGAGACTTGAACGTGAGGGAGTTGGTGACAAAATGTTCAGCTCCGAGGAGGGGATGGCCCATCTCGCGGGCATCAAAACAGTGTGGCTCCTCACTGAGCCGGGGGAAGGGATCCGCAGGATGCTCAAAGGAGTAGTTGGAGAGTGCCAACAGCGCCTCAAACTCCCCCATGACCGACAGCCAGGTCGCTATATCCTCCCCGTGAATCAGCCGCCATTTCTCAATGCGATGGGAAAACTGCAGCTCCCACAACAGGAAAAATGCCACGGGGGCAAAGATCTGGTTCCTTCTTGACTCCAGCCAGGCGACATGCCGATTCAGGGCGGCGATGATCTCGGATGGTGATTTGTCCTCGTGCTTCAATCGTGTTTTCAGACCCGCCAGACGCTGGGAGGTGACCGGCAGGTTTTCGATGAGGGCAAGACCATGACCCAGGACAATCAACTCCCGGGAGGCTCTGGTGAGGGGAACAATGACCTCGCTCACCTGTCGTCCTGTAATGGCGCGCATTACAAGTACCAGAAACAGAGGGATGAGCATCAGCAAGAGAGGCGTGTCCAGAAAAAGCCATGAGAAAAAGAGCCCCAGTGCCGAGATGCCGGTGAAAACGGCGCACAGAGAGTAGAGTCTCTGCCAGCGGCCAAAGACGGGGGCTCGCGTTGCCCACTGTATCAAATCATCGGGAGAGAGGGCAGTCCTGACCTTCTCGCCGATGAGCGCGCACTTCTCTCTCAGTTTTATTCGTGGTGTCAACTCCTGGACGGCCTCTTGTCTTTCAATGATTTCGCCCGGCGGTGGCAGCATGGAGAGCCAACGTGCAAGGGTTCTTTCCCCTGATTCTGTCTTTGCCGTACTCAACAATTCAAACAGTGAACCCGGCCCGAAAATATCAAGGTCCAGCGCATAGGGGTGGTTTTCGCCCACGAGATCAGTGCGTTGGTTGCCTTGTCCCACCCACTTGTCATCCACTCTGTTCACTGCCGACTGGTAATAGTCTATGGTCTGAACCAGGCGCTCCCTGGTGGTGTGAAAAATGGCGTGAATGACCACGAGTACGACAAAGAGCAGCAGGGGCACGAACAGGGTGGAAAATGCATCGGGGTAGCCATGAAACCCGGCCCAGACTAAAGCTGCACCCACCGCAAGGGTGAAAAGCCTCAGCCAGGAGAGGAGCCCGATTTTCCGCTCAATCCGGGCAAGGTCCACCTGTTTTTTCTGTATCCGGTTCGTGTAGGTGATGCGTGGGTGCTGTTTCATAAAAGGAGATCAGTTGCCTGTCCCTTCCATTCGCCCGAGAGCGGCCTTGAGCTCCTCCCGCAGCTTTCCGTATTCCTGCAGAAAATCAAAGTGATGTACTTTAAAGTTTTTCGCATAGTGGCCTTTTCGCTCTCTGGCCGCCAAATCCTGGCGAACACCGCGGATTTTACTTACGAGATCATTCTCTGAGCGCAGCTCCACAGGGTTTTCAATGGACTCTTTAATCTCAGCGTCCCTGGCGGTGAAGCGCTCCTGGGCGGCGTTGATGGTTATGGACCCGGAGGCCACTCCCGTTGACTCGAAGATGGTGATCTCTGCTGCATTGTCACCCTGATAGGTGAAAAC
>JAHJLU010000284.1 GCA_018821745.1 Myxococcota bacterium
ACTGGCTCATGTCGATGCCAGTGCCCATGACCCCGTAATCCCGTGCCCAGGTGCACAGCATCTCCCCCGAACCACTCCCCAGATCGAGCACCCGGGTCCCCGTCTCCAGACGCAGCACCGCCCCAAGAGTGGCGAACTTCTCCGCTGTAAACGGGTTATGGATGCGGTGAGCACTTTCACTGATGGTAAAAATCCGTGGAATGTCCATTGCAGAAAATCTCCTTAAGGGCGTGAATAGATTTGGTCACTGGATAACGCCTTGCCATTCTGCTGCAGCGCAAGGCACATCAGGTTACACCGACCGGACGCCACGACCGAAGGGACTGAATCAGCGGCGGCCGAACGACCTCGTTTCAGCGTAGGGGAAACCAGAACGGTGGACGTCGGTCACCAACGGCTCGTTAGCTGACAGGCCGTCTATAGTGCCTGTAGACCTAAATCACAGTTCGCCAACAGCTGCGTCCAGAGAGCGTGAAGACGCCCGCTGCGCGAATCTGGCGTCGAACTGCGCAGTCGGGAGATTTCATCTCTCGCGGTCTCCATTAATAAATTTAGTGCCGCTCGCGTTGAACCCTGGTCAGTCCTACCGAGTACTTGGGCAGGAACGGCATGTACTTTCAAGCGACCATCCTTCGCCGCTATGGTCCGAATGGGCGGGTCCCCCTCCTTACAACTGAAGAGCCGATGGAGGTGGGGGGTGTCCAAGAGCAGAAAACCAAATCTGTGGGCTTTTTCACCATGAGGAATCTCCATGTCTTCAAGGATGAGCAGATGGCCGTTAGGTCGAAGAAGCCTTGGGAGGCTTCCATTAGGTCCGAAGAGGTGTCTCCAGTCCTCCGGGGGAATCTCATGAAGTACGTTGCACATGACGACCACGTCCGCGGAAGCGTCGTCTAGCATGGCCAATTCGTCGCGCTTGCCAAAGAGTCGTCGAGTTCCGTCGTTCGAGTAGACATTGTCAATGACTTGGACAAGTTGATCGGAGTCAACACTATTCGGTTCGAAAGCTCGATAGTCGATTTTGGTACTGAATTCCCCATCACCGGCCCAGCACTCATGCATAGCCGAAAGCAGCCGACCTTGGCCTGCCCCAAAGTCCAGGATTCGCAGTGATCTTTCCTCAAGAACCAATTCGGTTTCGCAGAATTCTCGAAGTTGTCTGGCTTGCGGATCTTCGCTTCCAGTCATAACTGTGCCTGGTGCAATCAAGCATTCGGCCGCGAACCTGTTGCTCGCAAACTGTGCCGGGAGGCGAAGGAACTCCTCCATCCTTTCGCGTCCAGAGGGCCCTCCTAGGAGACCTTCGAGCACGACTTCGGTTCGCCGTCCAGCCCAGGAGACGCCTCCTTCATGTACATACCAAATGCTTTCTGCTGGAACCGAAGCAAGAATAGGCACGGAGTGCGTGGCAATCCATATTTGGCCAAGCCTGTTGAACGAACGCAATTTTTGAAGTACTTCGATGACCGCTGACGGGTGCAAATGACACTCTGGCTCATCCAGAAGAAGGACAAGGCCGTCCAATCGGGGCCCCTGCGCGTGCAGGGCAATTCCAATTTGAAGAAGCAAGCTCTGGCCATGCGACAGGTTGGCTTCGGGTGCCGGACGACCAAATAGGGTCGGTTGTTGATCGAGATCCAGTGTTGGAACCACTCCTAGTAACTCCTCAATCAACTTCTCCAGCCGGTCGCGCTCGGCGATCGCTTCAGATTTCGAGTCGTCGGCAACTTGGAGATTGTGATGCGTGGCTGTGAACCCGCGCCGAAGCACAGAAGCGAGATAGGCCAGGGTGTGGTGTTCAAGCTTGTATGTTCCGAGCTTTTTGATGGCTTCGGTTGACCTCTTCTGTTCCAGCTCGTTGAGCCGCCGATGGTCGTCGAGTGAATGCTGTTTCGGAAAAAAATCGAGGACTAAGTTTGCTTCAAATTCACCATCAATGGTGAAAGCATCACGTTGCGCGATGATTGAGCGCCATTGTTCGATTTTCTTCTCCTGGAATGGGCTCTTTTCGTTGTTTCTTACCTGAAACTCGTGCTGTTTTAAAGCGTTGTAGACGCCGTCCATGGTTGCTTGGACAAACACGCCGTTCGACAACAGGCGCTGGACGACAGACAATACCCGGGACTTCCCAGCTCCGTTTGGTCCGGCCAAAACGACAAGCTCTCCTAATGGACCCATTTTGTGGGGCGCCAAGCCAAGGTCAGCACCAATTGCCAAGTCGAGTGTAACTATCTTCATCTCAATTCAAATCCAATTCTTTTGGAAACCATGATATTCGCCTAACGCCCCGCATCAGCGGCCGGAGCAAGCGCGTAGCGCTTGCGGAGGTCCGACTGCATGCGCTTGTTATAGCGCGCCTTAAACATTGTCCATAAGTTGGAGCGATGGCTCATACCCAACTTTCCAGCCTGCAAAGCAACCAAGAATGCCACAATTGTTGCATCGCACTCCTATATAAAGCCATCTAACCGCTCTCCTGTCGTCGTAGAGGGAAAACCCAACACCAACATTTGTTTCTTTTGAACCACACTCAAAACAACTGCATGTTTCCGGATTGGAATCTGCCCAATATTCCTCGCTGTCACAGATAAAATGTTCTTCTTTGCAACTAACGCATTTTCTTATTGCTGCGCCTTCTTCATCGTCAGCTTCTAGGACGAAAGCAATAGAACCACATTTACATTTAGCCAGGCGAAACTCGTCAGATGGATATTCTTCTGCGGTGTAGGCGTCGAGGAAGCTTTTTATGTCTTCTGGCTCTGTGCCAATCCACCAGTTACCAGAGGTATCTATTGTCATTTGATCTTCTCAAGCGCTATAACAATGTTTATACGGATCCGGGGAAGATGCCGGGTTGGTTGGTTTGTCCGGATAACTTCCCTTTGGTTGAGATTGGGCAGATGAAGATAAGCCATTGTGGTTATAGGTAAAACACACATGGGGAAATTCAACTGGGGGTTTAATAGGGATCCGCATATGAACTGAAGGTCCTTTCCTATAGTTCATCAAAGGGGCTTTTCACTCCGGCTGGTCCCCTGCTCAGAACGTGGGTATAGATCATTGTTGTTTTCAAATCCTTGTGGCCCAGGAGCTCCTGGACCGTCCTGATGTCGTATCCGGCTTCAAGAAGGTGCGTGGCGAAAGAGTGGCGAAAGGTGTGGCAGGTCGCGTGTTTTTGAAGACCTGCCTTTGCCACTGCGCGTCTGACTGCTTTTTGCACAATTGATGGGTCCAAATGGTGACGACCTTCCGTGGATGTCTCGACATTTCTCCATCTCTTCCCCTGGGGAGAGACCCATTGCCATTTCCAATCCCCTGGCGCTGCATGAAACTGGTTAATTTCGCTCTGCCCCATGTCGGCTGGATGGCGGACACCGTGGAAAAATATGAACTTCCTTATCCAGGCGATGTATGTTTTTTGCGTGCCTCTGCTGTAGTGTCGTGCCTTGCGAGCGTCGAGAACCTGGGGGATCAGACGTTTGCCTTGAACGCTTCTGGAATTACCAGAGTATGAAACACTCTTATCCATGGCGACGCTGGGATTCGGACCGTGGTTTTTGGCGGCGGGGGCTGCTGAGAGTGACATTGTGTTCATGAAAATTCCTTGGGAAAAGTAGAGCGCCACAAGGAAGTTTTGTCAAGATGATTATCACGGATGATACTACATTTTTGATGGTGGTGGGGGCGCGACCCTGGAATGCTGGTGGAGCAGGAGATTGGGGAAGGCGTCGCGGTAATTCGTTGGGAATCATGGGAAGTCAGGGGGGCATTGCGGAAAGTCGTTGGGGCGAAGGTCGAATTTGTTGTGAATTATGGTAAATCGTGAGCAGGGCGGGGGAAAGCGTAGGGGTACTCGTGAAAACTCATGGGCAAGGCATGGTAAGTGATGGGCAAGGCACGAAAATCGTTATCGTGCAGACGCCAAGTCTTGGGCAGGGCAGAGTAAGTCATGGGCAAGGCGTGGTAATCGTTATCGTGCAGACGCCAAGTCTTGGGCAAGGCGTGGTAACTGATGATCAAGGCATGAAAATCGTTTTCGTGCAGACGCTAAGTCTTGGGCAAGGCGTGGCAACTGATGATCAAGGCATGAAAATCGTTTTCGTGCAGACGCTAAGTCTTGGGCAAGGCGTGGCAACTGATGATCAAGACATGAAAATCGTTTTCGTGCAGACGCTAAGTCTTGGGCAAGGCGTGGTAACTGATGTTCAAGTCATAAAAATCGTTTTCGTGCAGACGCTAAGTCATGGGCAAAGCGTGGCAATCGTTATCGTGCACGTGGTAAGTCATGGACAAGGCGTGGTAACGCATTTCGTGCGCGTGAAACATGGCTGGGAACCTGAAAAACGAGCTTTTGGAGTGCATTGGGCTGGTTGTCCAGAGGTTCGACCTGGGCACAAGAGCCTGTCCACACACTGGAATTCAGAAGCGGGCACGACCTTGGGTCGGTTATGCCAAAGTGGCGCGGCAGGTGGTGGTAGTGGATTTCTGTGGACCCTTGAGGCGTGAGTAGTACCTTCCATTGAAGGGGAAATGGGGTGGGGGTTCAGAGGGTGTGAGAGTTGAGCCCCTGGGGTTTCAGGGTCAGGGGAGGTTCGGGCCTTCACCCGGGTTGGCCGGTTCCACTACGGGGGGCAGCGGGGCGGCGGGATCATCGTCCACGTCGGTGGCGCCGGCGCGTTCGAGGCGAAGCTTCTGGTAGTCCTTGTCGGCGCGTCCCGAGACAACGGCCAGGGTGCGGCGGAAGGCCACCATCTGCTTTTCGAGGTCCGTGGCCATGTCTCGGAGGGCACGGGACAGGCTCTGGTAGGTGACGTCGGACTGTTCGGCCTCGGTGATCTCCTTTTGGGCGGAGTTGATGGCGGTGTCGAGGCTCGCGAGGCAGTCGGCTGCGTAGGACAGCGGGGTCGGGCTCCCCTCGGCGTAGTCCGTTACCATCCCGTGGAGGCGAATGGCGTCTTCGAGGATGTCGTCGAGGACCGCCCTGGTCGATGTGAACTCCATGGTGTCAAAGCCGGGGATGTCGCGCTTGAGCAGGGGGAGCCAGGCACGGGTAATGACGAAGAGCCGGTCCACTGCGCTGCGTCCCTCCTCCCTCTCTTTGCTGAGGGTAGCCTTGGCTTTTCCGATCTCGTCGAAGGCCTTGATGAAGTTGGCAGCCACGGGCCGCACGCTGAACTCAAAGGCCGTGAAGACAGGGTCGGTCCCCTTCTTCCGGTCGAGGACCCGAAGGCATCTGGCGGCGAGGCGGCGAAGTTTCCAATAGGGTGTTGACATGACGTGTTCTCCTTTTGTCTGTGGACACACATGGGGAAGCCTGCCAATTCCTGGCGTGCTTCTCCATGGGATATCCCGATTGAATTATATGTGGGCAAATGCCCCAAATACGATAATGTTCCTGATACATAGATCATACAAAAGGCAAGGTCAACTGTAAAATCAAATGGCAACAGGAACTATGTCACACAAGAATTACCAGCTATTGGAGCCGTGGAAACGCACGTTTGGGGCAAAGGATGCACACGTAGGCACCGCGTGCAGAGGTGGTTTCTGGATCCCGGCCTGCGCCGGGATGACGGATGGAGGGCCAGGATGACGGATGGTGCGCCGGGATGACCGATGGAGCGCCAGGATGACGGATGGAGCGCCGGGATGACGGATGGAGGGCCAGGATGACCGATGGAGCGTCGGGATGACGGATTGTGTGACTGGTTGACGGGGTATATCGGGGTCTGGGGCTATGCTACTCGGAGGCCCAGGTAGAGCTGGCCGTATTCTTGGCCGTGGAAATCTGCCACGGCGGGGAGATGTCCCCAGGTGGTGAAGTGGAACTTTTCCAGGATGGCGATGGAGGGGCGGTTGATGTCCACCAGGATGGCAAAGACGGTCTTGAGCCCAAGATTTGGAGCGGCACCCAGGGCGTGGGCGATGAGGGCCGTGGCCACACCCCGGCGGCGGGCATCCTCGTGGACGTAATAACTGATCTCGGCGGTGAAGCGCAGGGCCTCGCGACCCGCGCGATAGGGGCTCAGGCTGCACCACCCCAGGACCTGGTCACCCTGGGCGAAGACCCACAGGGGGTAGGTCCGGGGAGTGTGGGAGTCAAACCAGTCACGCCGCTGTGCAACCGTGAGGGGCGTCATGTGGGCCGTGGACTGAAAGGAGCGGATGGCCTGGTTGTAGATCTCGACGATCTGCGGGAGATCGGCGGGGGAGGCAGCTCTTACGGGATCCGTGGAGGCATTCATGGGAGACTCCCCTTTTGCTGCCCTATCTCCCCAGGTGGGGAGGGATGGTGTGGGCCATGGGCCTGTAGGTGATGCCGTTTTGGTTCATGATCCCCGAGATGGGAGTGAACCCCAGGGCCTTGTAGGCGACAACTGCCTTGAGGGCGGCGTTCACGGTAATCTGGGTGATGTGCTTGTGGCGCGACCGGCTCAGGGCGACCGCCCGCTGGAACAGGGCCCGTGCGATTCCCCTGCGCTGATGGGAGGGGGCGACAAAAAACAGGCTGATGTGGTTTTTACTGCGGATCTCGATGACCCCAACCAGTTTCCTGCCCTCGCGGGCCACGAGCATGATGTTCCCGTCGCGCAGCCGTGCCTTCATGGAGGGGACATTGACGAAGCTCCGGAACTCGTCGATCCCCTCGGCGGAACAATCGGGGGCCACCAGCGAGTCAAAGACCGAGAGCACCAGCTTCACGGCGCGGGCGACATGCTTCTCGGTCATTTCTTCGATGTCGATGGTGTCCAGGTGGTGGGTGTTCAGGTTTTCGCTGCCGCGGTTCATGGGTTAATCAAACCATATTTCGGCGCCCGGGCCCACTATTTTGTGGCGGTCTTGAACACATCCACGCCGAATCGATCCTTGAGGCGGAAGCAGGCACCGTCAACGAAGGCCTCACCCTTCTTGCGCTCGTTGCACAGGGCAAAGAGATCTTCCTTCCGATGTTTTCCCAAATTCTTGATGTACCGGCACATGAGGTCGTTGGGGCGGGTCTTTTTGTTGCGCTCACAGCTCTTTTTGTACACATCGAGGATCTCCGCGTAGGGACCGCTCAGGGTCATCAACTGCTTTTTGTCTGGTCTGGGACCCACCGGGCCCCGGGGCCAGGAAACGGTCGCCTTTTTGAGGGTGAAGCTGTCGAAGACGGGAAAGTCTTTATACATCACGGATGTGTCAAATTCCAGAAGCGCCACCCTGGTGCTCTGTGGAGCCAGCTCCACGATCTGGGTCGCCAGGGCGGGCTGCTCTTTTATCATTGCCAGCGTGGTGCACTGTTTTTTTCTTTTATCTATGGGATAGCAGCTGGTGTGGGTCCGCTTTGCCCTGGCGAGAGGGATCCCCTTCTTGAACACAAAGTCCATGGCAAGCTCCACCCGGGCGGGGACCAGGGCGTCGTTCACCAGCCTCACCTTGACCTGGACATAGCGCTTGGACTTGGGCTTTTTGGGGTACAGGGACTTGTTGAGCATGGAGGCCACGGGGAGGTATCCACCCAGGGGGATCGCCGCCTCCATTTTTGTGATGGCCTCTTGCTTCAGTTTCGCCACATCGTCGGTGAAGCTCTTATTGGTGTGCTTGATATAAATCAGTCCAACCCAGACCTGCTCGGGAGTCGCCTTTGGCCGGCCCTTGCCCAGGGCTTTCCACGCGGCGACTTCCTTGACCTCCCCTTCGTCCCAGCAGTAAAACCCGTGCTTGGAGCAGACCCCGGTGATATGGCGCCTTGCGGCCACATGATCCTCCGGACCCCCTACGCCGAACACCTCCATGAAGGCCAGCCGATCACAGGAGAAAATATTGCTGCCGAACTCGCAGGCCAGACCATAGTATTCCCGCTTTTGCTCGGGAGTCATGGATTTGACGTCGGTGCGCACATACTCCGCCAGCGCCTTGCAGCTGTTCACATATTTCTTCTTGCAGGCGGTGATCCGTGCTTTCAGGACCCTCTGGAACACGCTCTTGTCGGTGTACCGTTTGTCCTCGTGATTGATCGCCCATTTCTCGCAACTGGCCGCCTTGTTCTGGACAAAGCAGCCCTTCTCCGCCGCAAAATCTTCATTCTGAGCGGTCTGGGCGGGGGAGGCCTTCAGGTCCTTGCGGGCCTGGTCAATGCGGTTCCTCGCGTCGGCGTATTTCTTCCGGTTCCGCTCCTTCCAGGTGGGAACCCGGGACTTGGAGGTGCGCACCCTGTGGGTCTTGCTCCTGCGCTCCGACTTGGGGGCTGTCTTCTTCTTCTGGAGCGTGAGATAGATGGGAACCGTGATCATGGCGATAATGGCAATAACTATCCACGCCTTACCCTCCTGGGCCGGAGCTTTGGCAGGAACGGCAGGCTGTGCCGGTTGGGGTGCATGTCTGGGGGGGTCTGGCCGTCGTGTTGCAGGTCTGGCGGGTGGTGGAGCCTGTTTCACCTGCTCTCTGGGAGGAGTTTTCTTTCTTTTCTCCTCTCTCACTTCTTCCACGGAGAGGGGCACCTGCTCCTGGGTAACCTGCCGTTTTCCACTCTTCTTCTCTTTTGGGCCCTCCTTGGTAAGGGGACCCTCACACCACTCGCAGGTGACATGGTCAATGGACGTGTGCCTGCCGCAGTGGGGACAGAGAATATCATCGTTGCGGTCGCCCTCGAAGGAGAGGGGCTCAAATTCCTTGAACCCCGTGTCTTTGGGCGGTCCGCCGCTGGAGACAGGCTCATTGCAGTACCAGCAGTTGGGATCATCCGCGAAGAGGGTTTTTCCGCACTTTTTACACTTGTCATCCATGGAGGCGCTCCTGTCAGGTTCCGAGGCAAATTGTTATTGCCATAATACTTGGGAATGGCAAGTATGCCACACTCTTCTCACACATTCCAGTCCAACCTCCCGTCAGGCTTTCTGGACCGCCATGGCGCTCAGGAGGGCATCGCATTTCCTGGCCAGGGAAGACCAGTCATAGGGAGCTGCCAGGTGGCTGTATTGGCCGGGCGGTGGTGGAGACTCAAGGAGCTGCTTCAGTTTGGATTTCAAAGCGGCCCGGCTGTCATAAAAGATCTCGGGGTGTTTTTCCTGCTCGTACAGCGCGGGATAGGTGAGGCGCCGGGGCAAGAGAGGGTAACACCCGCAGTAGACAGCCTCCATGATACTGATGCCGAAAAAATCATGGCGGGATGTGACCGGGAGTATCTGTCCCCGATGGAGCCAGGAGGCGTACTCGGCGCGGGAGATCATCCCGGTGATGGTCACCCGCTCTTTGAGTTCTCCAATGAGCTCCATCACCCGGGGCTCCGTGAGGGGGGTAATCTCAGTGAGCAGGGCCAGGTGGAAGGGGACCTCTTGTGACGCCAGCTCCAGAAGAACCTCCAGGAGCTCAAGGGGGTTCTTGTCGTGCTCCAGGCGGTGGTTCCAGATGATAAGCGGCTCGGGGGCAGCATCCCGGGGCTCATCTCGGTCCAGACTCTTCAGATCCATGCCAATGGGCATGATGTGGGATTTCCCCTTCAATAAATCAACGGTCCCCCGGTGCCGATCGTCGGGCATCTTGCGCAGAAGCTCCTCCATCCCAAAGAAAAAGGAGTCCCGGTTCCACAGGGAATTGAAGAACAGAAAATCCGCCGCCAGGGCGCTCGCGTAGTTGATAAAGGCATAATGGATATCCCGCCCCTTTTGCACATCCTCGCTCTCTGACTGCCAGGGGTAGGCCACCTGGTTCTCGTGAAAGTATATCCCCACGGGGACGTGGGCGGGGATGGTCCGCCGGTTCAAGGCCAGAAAGGAAGAGAGATCCAGCATATCGGAGGCGACTATCAGGTCCGGCACCTTGTCCAGTCGGGAGAATGCCTCGGTGAGGGTGAGGGCGGAGCCGTACATGCGCCACTTCCAGAACCTCCCCCGCTGACTGAGGATGGTAATGTTGTGGGCGGAGTGCTCGGCGAGCTGTGTGAGCCACGTCTCATGGGACCCGGAAAAGAAGGGTTCTAAAAAACATATATCCATTGATTTCCCTCTCTTCAGCGGTGAACCCTTTGGGCGCCCTCGGAGAGCGCGCCCTCCAGGATGAGCAGTGAGCGTTTCCTCCAGAGCCCCGATGAGTAGCCCGTGAGGGTGCCATCGGAGCCCACTACCCGGTGACATGGCACCAGCACAGGCAGAGGGTTGCGCCCGTTGGCCTGTGCCACAGCGCGCACGCCGCGGGGGTTTTCAACGGCAACCGCCTGCTGCGCGTAACTGCGGGTCTCCCCGTGGGGGATCGTGAGAAGATAATCCCAGGCTTTCACCTGAAAAGGGGTCCCCGTGAGGATGAGGGGAACATCTAGTAACGGGATCTCCCCGGCAAAATATGCCTCCAGATAGACCTGCACAGAAGTAAAAAAGGGACTCTCTCCCTGCTGGACCCGGGCTCTAAGGCGCGTGGCGATCTTCCCCAGATCCACCAGCGCCCTGCCATCATCAAAAAAGGAACACAGCACCAGCCCCTTTGTAACCGCTCCCAGCAGCAGCGGTCCAAGGGGAGAGTCCACCAGTGTGATCAGGATTTCAGGGGAGGCCATGCTGGCATCCGGTGAGATCACACCGGCCTTGTGGAGCGTCTGCCAGGCAGCATCCAACGGAGATAATTGTGTTTTCATGGGATCCTCCGAACCCGAGAGGGGAATTCAACCGTTATACACCAACTTTGGTATCAGTGGTTATGGAGTTTGACCGAAAAATGTTTTATAACGGAGTAACCATTGTTCACCCCTAAGGAGGTTTCCATGCAGTGTCCCTATCACGATGAACCGCTCAAAAAAGAAATCTACGAGGCCGAAATCGAGATCGACATGTGCCCCACATGCCGCGGTCTATGGCTCGATCCCGGGGAACTCGAGACCATCCAGCAGACCCAGGAGATCGATTACTCCGAGCGGCTGGAGCACAACGTCAACAAAGAAGCCATGGAATACAATCGGGAGAGACAGCTCAAGGCCGAGCCCATCAAGTGCCCCGGGTGTTCCACCCTCATGGAGAAGCAGGAGCACGATCACAACTCCCTGATTGTCATTGATTTTTGCCCCTCATGTTTTGGAATCTGGCTCGACGAGGGGGAGCTGGAGGCGCTGGAAATCTATTACGAACGGGAGCACCTCAAGCATCCCGACATGACACGCATGCAGCTTCTGCTGGCGGGATTCTACCGCCTCTATCACCGGGCATAGCGTAGCTCAGGGATTTGAGTCCCCGGCGGTCATCAGCCGGTACTGGTTTGCGGTGGCTGCGTCCAGTGGCATGAACAGATCAATAACCCGCACCTTTTTATCCTCAAGGGTCAACTCTATCCCCAGTTCCAGAAAATAATACTCCCCGTCATACCCCCTGGCCTTTCTGAAATGATAGGGACCCATGGCATCCAGGAGCGGTTTCCCCACCCCGAAGGCGGGGCGGGTCCGAAGGGAGAAGTCCTTTTCGGTCACGGTGAATCCCGCGTAAGTGGTGAGGATAATATAGACCAGACGATCATTGCGAAAGAAGGCCTTATACAGGGGAATGCGGTGCTTTTTGTTCTGTGTGCCGAACTGAAACGAGGTATCAAACCCCAAAAAGAAGACCAGCTCGTTGTCGGATTTGTACCCCATATCTTTGTAATTTTTTACCTCTTCATTATATGTCCGGACAAAGGGGCTCTCTCCGATGAGGCTCTTCACCTGCTTTTGGCTCATCCCCAGCTCCAGCGCTCCTATTCGACTGCCGGGGATTACTGACTTTGAGTATACCTCTGGAAAACCCGGGATATCCCTGGCGGAGGAGGGGGCAAAATGTCTGCGGGGAAGGCGGGGCGGCGGCTCTTCAACGGTCCCGCTCCCCTGCCGGCAGGAGACCATGGTTGAATACAGAAAAAAAATAACACAGAGGTTTTGTGTCACGGTTTTACCCTCACGTGGGCACTTCAGGATTAAATGCCCCATCACTGTACCGCACCTGGAGCTTCTTTCCCGCAATTATTTTTTAGCCACCGATTTACCCAAGGGTGCCTTGGGATAGGGATTGATCACCCACCCCGCGAAGAGGTTGAGGCCCGTTTTTTTGTCGCGGATGAAAAAGTAAAAGGGTCTGTTGAGGCGAACCTGGGGAACCGGCGCGGGCTTGCCCCCTGCCTTCATGACGAGAGCGGTCGCGGCGGCGGCTTCGGTCCCCTCTTCGTCCACCCGCACGTAGGTGTTATGGAAGACCTCGGAGATATAAAGTCCACCGGGAGTGGTTGCAATCCCGCCAAAATCAGCGCCCGGCGCAAAAGTGATGGGCATCCCCATGTTTTTGATAATTGTCCCCAGGGCATCGTTGGTCTCCAGGGTGAATTTGGGCATAAACAACAGGACCTCGCCGGGCTTAACCGCGGAGACCAGTTTTTCCAGAGTCTCCCCCGCGGGCATGGCCAGAGGCCCATCGTTTTTTGGCAGATAGGCATAAAAGGCGAACCGATCTCCCTTGTAGGGCAAGGAGATCACCATTTCACCATCGCTCCCTTTGGCCATGGGGAACTGCGCTTTCTGGATCATTGTGGGGACAACCACCTCAAAGCCCGGGGCAGGATAGAAGGGGAGCATGAAAGTGGACGTTTTCTTAAAAGGATGCTGCCACTTGGCCAAAAACCAGATGGCGTTCACGAGCACCGCCCTGTTAGTATTATTCAGGGCCCCTTTGGGGATAAGATTTTTGATGCGATTGTTGGTTTTTTCGGCAACCCATTTATTGATTTTTATGGTTACTTCTTTATATCCCTTAATGAAATCCACCATAAAAGGAGCAGCTCCGTACCACCGTGAGGTGTTCTCCAGGTACGTTCGTTTCACGGGCATGGAGGACTCCAGCCACAGGGAGTTGGCAACGCTCAGTTTCAGGTTGGTCACCTTCTCCAGATCCTGCTGCAGGGATCCCAGCGCCTCGTGCTGGGAGGGAAAAGGGAGTGTGGAGGAGAAAAGGGAGACAAACTCCTTCTCGGTCGTTCCTTTTGCCCCGAGCCAGGCGAGCGAAAAGGCAGATGCAATGGAATAGGGGCTGATAATGGGATTCTTTCCCGCTCTGGCCAAGGCTTCAGGTGATTTCCCCGACATGGTCTTTGTTAAAAGGGCCTGAAGAATCTTGTCTCCCATGGTGTTGATCCCCGCGGCCATTTTTTTCATATTCTCCAATGAGGAGGTGAGGCCCTGACGTTTAGGGAGATCCTTGGAAACCGTCTGTTTCACCGGGGTCTTCGTGGAGGGCTCATCTTTGCTGGCGGATTTTTTGCTGCTGCAGCTGACCACAGTAACAATAAGACTGGTAATAAGTGCACACAGGCGGAAACTCATATTCAACATCGGATACCTCCTTGGGGTTCTTTGACGGTAAAACCATGCCCGGGGGCATGTGGGAAGAGCCTACGAGATCCACAATGAATTATCACTCCTTTTTTTTGAACACAGATGTACATGCCGGGACAACTGCTCCGCAGATCCGACAGCGGGTCCTGAGTCACCCTGGCTTTTTGAAACAAAGAAAAACCATAGTTACCCCCTCATTTCACAAGTGTTATCTATATTGGTTTGTGATCGTGATTACTTTTGAGTGATTTCAACGATTCTCCAACTCCACTTTCATTTCTAATATAGTTGAGAAGCCATGGAGTTGGAGGGGTTTACCAAGCGGGTCCGGGTGTCCCGGCGATCGGAGGGTCCCGGGAACCATCGGGTTCCTGGGTCCGCTATCCAACGTGGCGGAATTCCACGTTGGCCGGGTCTGGGCCGGGAAGGCCCAGTAGTAAGTCAAGAATTTTATTGAATTGATATCATAGCTTGAATAAGAAACTATCTTTACTGATCTGAATAACAAAGAGATGATGCAAAGTAGGTGGAAGTAGTATGAGGGTATCCCTCAGGTGTCACCCCTGACTTTTTAAAACAAGGAAAAAACCGGGGGGATTTATTTATTGTCTTCGGAGATCCACTTGAGGGCGTTATTGAGATCACCGAAGATCCGGTGTTCGTTATCGCTCCCGTTTAATTCGTGGTGGGTTGTATAGAGCTTGCTGAGCCCGCGGGCGGCTTCGTCCCCGACGATGAGGGCGGTTTTTCCACCCAGACGTTTCTCGGCGAACTGCTGGGTATGATCAAAAATATCTTTGATATTGCGTGAGTGAATTTTCTCGACGCTGGCCTTGCGCATATCCCAGATAAGATGGGGAGTGGCGGGTTTCGCATACTGGACCGAGATCCATTTTTCGATCTCTTCCGAGGAGACGATGCCCCGGACTGTTCTGACGGTAATGCCTTTTTTTGGAAAACGAGTGGTTTTGATATCGCCCATATGGAACCTCCGGTTCGATCCGCCGGGGTGAAAACCTCAAGCGGAGTGTTGGGACAAGAGACAATATTTTAGTGCGATATGGTGCCCGCGTCAAGGTGGGACAATGTAAGATTTTTTACACCAGAGGAGAAAAAGTGGAATTACAGTGAAAGAAGAACGTGCAGGGTGTTGTGATGAACGCCCAAAGGCGGTTAAATGCGCGAACGCTCACCGCTGTAGAGTTCAAAGGTGGGAGAAGTGGCCCCGGCGCGCTCATCCTGGCGGTAGAAAATGGTGTAATCAAGGCTCTCGGTCACATGGAAGGCACGCCCGTCGCGTGTGACCGTGTGGGTAGGCCTCAGGCTCCCCGTATTGATGTAGTGGACCAGCCGCTGGTTGCTCTCTTCGCCCATGACCCCCAGGGGCACATGCTGGGCAACGTGGGTGTGCCCGTAGACCACAAACTGGATCCTTGACCCTTCGGCCAGGAGATCGGGCTCGTTCTCTGCCCGCTCCACATACCGCTCAAATGGATCATAATTGGAGAACTTGTCGTAAACCGCAAGCGCCGCGTCGGTCTTGCCCACCCACAGGTGCTTGAGACCGGAGATGAGGAACTCCAGACGATCGGCCTCATCGAGGGGATTGTACCACTTGTCATGGCCGCTGGAGGAGAGCCACCACTTCACATAGGGCTGGGCCTCAAAGTTGGTGACGGCGTTCTCGATGCAGGCCTGGAGGAGCTTCTTCTCTTCTCCCACGAAATGGCGGGCGAGCCACTTGACCACCGAGGAGACGGGGCGCACGTTGTCGATCTGCTCCAGCTTTTTGCGGAAGCCGGCGATGAACTGGGGATCAGTCCCCGGCTGGGGCTGCAGGAGGCTGGCGTGGTAGGTGAGGCGGGCAAACAGCTCCGTGTTGATGAGGTCCGCCATGGGGATATTGAAATAATCTTCCGGCTTCTGGGGATCCCCCTCGAAGGAGTAGACGTCATATTCATGGCCGTGGCGCACCATCACCCCGTGGTTGTGATCCACGATTTTGTTGGCAAATAACCCGTTGGGGTCCCAGTTTCCGGCACGCCCCAGATCCAGCCCCAGAAAATCGATCACCCGGGCGCGAATGGAAGGATGCATATTGATGAGGCGATCCGAGTCACCGGGGATGTACTGCCGCAGTGGTTCGATTCCCCCGAACCGGTCGGCAAGCTCATCCCCGAGGATGCTCTTGATGGGAGAGACGTTGGGGTGGATCATGATCTGATTGAAGAGCTGGACCGCCAGATTCAGGTACTCTGTGGACTGGGGGGGACGGGCGTGTCCCTCTTTCTCGACATTTTGAAAATGACGCCAGGGCCGGTGCTCCAGCTGCTGGTGCCAGAAGTGTGTGCGCCGCATGTCGAAGATGTTGCCGGCGTAGATGATCTCCACGCGGGACTGGGGATTGACCTGCCGCACCTTGGCGTGGGCATCGGCGATCCGGTCTAGGAGATCGTGATAAACCTGGGGTTTGAGATTGTGATCCCCGGCCGTTCCGTCGGCAAGGTGCAGATCGCTGATGACAACGAGCATGGGCTCCTCCTTATGCCCGCCTTTGGGAGTCAAGACGGGGAAATCTGGTTCTGAACGGTCGGAGAATACCCCACTTTTTCATGAATGACAATGGTGCCCAGACAAAGTGTGCTATACTATTGCCCAAATGGGCAAACCCGAAAAAACGTCTATTATTCGAGGTGATGAATGTACTTGAGACTGATTGTATTTTTTTCTCTCCTTCCTCTGATTTTTTCCTGCTCCCCCACGAGCAGCAGCAACAACAATATCAACAACACCAATAACTCCGGCTGTGCAGATGGCCTCACCACCTGCGACGGCACCTGCGTGGACATCTCCACGGACAACCTGCACTGCGGCTGGTGCAACCATGCCTGCCAGCAGTACGCCAGCTGCAACGGCGAGGGTGCCTGCGTCCTCTCCTGTCCCATTGGGACCGAAGAGTGCTCCGGGGAATGCGCAAATCTGGACACGGACTACAACCACTGCGGAGACTGCCTCACCGCCTGCACCGGCGATGAGACATGCATCGACGGCTCCTGTGATGACGGCACCTGCTCGGCCTCCATCTCTGAAGCCGACGAGGGGGTCCTCCCGGCGGACATTATCGTGGTGGTGGACAACTCTGGGACCATGGGTGACG
The DNA here is from genome assembly GCA_018821745.1 of Myxococcota bacterium. Taxonomy (GTDB): domain Bacteria; phylum Myxococcota_A; class Polyangia; order HGW-17; family HGW-17; genus SZUA-580. The sequence continues at coordinate 16,473 of JAHJLU010000284.1, forward strand.
AGGCCGCCTCGGTTCAGGCCTCCATGCACGATTTTGTAGGTGCGGTGGTCAACTCGGGCATTGACGCCCACGTGATCCTCATCTCCGCTGACTCCAACGAGGATGCTGGGGTTTGCGTCCCCGCCCCCGTGGGAAGCGGGAACTGCCCCAACGACGAGAACCTCCCGGAGTTCCGCCATGTGATGCAGGACGTGGGCAGCTCCAACGCCCTGGAGCTCATCCTCTCCACCTATCCCCAGTGGGCACCCTCCCTGAGACCCTCCGCAACCAAGACCATCCTGGTCATCACCGACGACAACTCGGGGCTCAACGCGACCTCCTTCACCACCCAGCTCCTCGCCCTGGACCCCACCTTCGAGGGCTTCAAGTTCTCCGGCATCATCGCCCCCTATAACATTGATCAGGCAGACTGCGTGCTGTGTGAATTTTTGGGCACCTGCAACACGGGAAGCTGTGACACCTGCTGTGGCACCGACACGATACTGGGTTTGCTGTGCACCGCCCTCCCGGCCGAGGAAGGCACGGTCTACCGGGATCTCATCACGGCCACCGGGGGCATTGAGGGGAACCTGTGTATCCAGGATTTCCAGCCCGCCTTCAATGATCTGGCCACGGCGGTGATCTGGGAATCCCAGGTGGATTGTGTCTATAACATCCCGGAGCCACCCGAGGGTGAGGTCATCGACTACACGAAAATCAACGTGGACTACCAGCCCACCCCCACGGACGACCCCCAGGCGATTTACAACGTCCCCGGCGGCATCGATGACTGCGGCATCGGCGGCGGGTGGTACTATGACGAGCTCGATCCCCACCTGCAGCTCTCATTATGTCCAACCACCTGCACCGAAGTCAGCGCCAACCTCCAGGCGGTGATCACCGTAAAGTTCGGCTGCGCCACCGTGGTGCAGTAGGGGCCACACTATTTCTTTTTAAAAACCGGGAAGGAGGTTTCAGTGGCATGGAATAGAGTTATTGTTGTTTTATTTCTCGCGGGGCTGCTCTTCGCGGGGGGAATCGCGTGCGATGACGACGGGGGCAGCGGTCATCGGGAGCCCTCCACCAACAACGTGGCGGGCACCGTGGTCAACCCCGACAATTGGGGACCTCCCATCGGTGTCCCCATGCCCGGGTTCGGCATTCGGGAGACCGTGGAGAACGTCTACGGGTCCAGGGATTTCTACACCCACTACGTTGACAACACCGACCCCGCTGCCACCGACGACGACAACCCCCGGGGGACCGAGCAGACACCCAGGCTCACCATCCCCGGTGACGTCCCGGCCGGCTCCGTGGTGTTCATCACCGGCGGACCCTACATCAACGACAACACCCTCTACCTGCGCGCGAGCGGGACCGCCCAGGAGCCCATCTTCCTGCGGGGCGATCCCGAGGCCATGCCCGTGGTGAACCGTGCCCTCTCCATCCGCGGGGCATACATCATTGTCGAGTTCCTTGATTTTGACTACGACAACGGCACAAAGAACGTCTCGATCCGCCCCGAGACCTCCCCCGACGCCGCAGAGGTGCACCACGTGGCTATCCGGGGCTGTGAACACCACAACTATAACAGTGACTTCGGCGCCACGGGAAACTCCTCCATGATCGGGGTCTCCAATCCCAACAACAGCAACGATGTGTATGTCCACGACATCGTCATCTGGGCCAACTATATCCACGACAACGGGGACGCCACCCTGGCCGAGCGGGACATCCATGGCGTGGGCATCGGCGCCAACGTGCAGGATCTGTGGATGGTGGACAACCACCTCCACAACAACTCAGGGGACTCGGTGCAGATCGCCTACTACAACGTGCCCCCCGTGAATATCTCCAACCGTATTTACATCGCCCGAAACCACATGCATGAGGATCAGGAGAACGCGGTGGATCTCAAGGGGTGCAGGGATGTCATCATCTCCCAGAACCGAATCTGGGGCTACAGCGGGCTCTCCCGTGGCGTCGCCGTGGGCTACGGGACCGGCATCGTCATCCACGAGGCCGATGAACACGCCGAGAACGTGCTGGTGCTCTATAATGAAATCAGCGACTGCACCTCCACGGGGATCACCGTCTCCCACTCCACGACCGAGATCTTCCTGGTGGGCAACCTCATCCATGACAACCGCTTCGAGGGGACCGACGAGCATTCCCCCACGTCACCCTGGTATCCCGGGGCGGGGATCCTCATCCGCAACGAGGGGACCGCATACGTGCTGGGCAATCTGGTCACCGCGACCCACCACGGCATCGTCTCCGTGGTTTCCCAGCCAACGGATTTCCGGGTCCAGAACAACATCGTCACGGATCTTAATGCTGAGGAGTCCGGCGTGCACCTCTTCATCGAGAACGCCGAGGTGGCCCAAAACTCACTCCTGGATCACAACCTCTATTTCCAGGGCACCCTCCCCATCAGCGTGCGCCTTGGAACATCAAACCCCCTCTCCAGTGTTGAGGAGCTCCCCTCCTACGCGCACAGCTGCTCCGAAGAAGACCCCCTCCTCACGGACAGCGCCGGCGGTGACTACCGACCTGCACCCATGAGCCCCGCTGTTGATACAGGTGTTGATCTCGCCGGGTTTATTGAAGATGCCTTCGGGATCACGCTGGACCTGGACTATAATGGCAGCCAACGGCCGCAGGGAGAGACCTGGGACCTGGGTCCCTGGGAACAATGACTCGCGCGCAACGCCGCCTGAAAAACTCACAAAATACGTGGAATAGGCTTAGGGGCAAAGGCCGGGAAGACTACCAGAAGAGGTCGTTCATGAGGGGGAAGATGCTGGCCTCGTTGGTAACGATGTCCGCACAGGTGGTGGAAGCGTCAACGGGGCGAAAGCGGTACCAACTGAGCGATGGATCCGGGTGAACCGAACGCTCTATGGTCGTGGCCAGAAGATCTCTTGATGCCCCGATGGTGATCTGCTCATCACCCCACAAAATTGTCCCGTCCAGTCGTTCCATGGTGTTGTTCATCCCGGAGAGCTGGTTGTAGATCCGGTGAACAATATAAATCTCGCCGGCCAGAAGGCCCGTGGCCCTGATGGTTACACCCGGGTATTCATCAAGATCCTGGTCGAACACCCGGGGATCTTCGGCGTCGACGGGCATGGTATCCTCAGCCGGATTATCAAGATGGGCCCCCTGGACCTGCCAGAATTTGTACTGCAGCAGCCGATATCCCTGGGGGGTCCACTGCCACTCTCCCTCTTTGGCCTCAATGGGAATGGAGGAGACAAAGGCGTCGGGGAAAATCACGGACACCAGATCCGTATTGCTCACGGAACGCATGGCACACGTCTCCTCCATAAACAGAAGAGTGGTTCCATCCTGGGTGATCTCCGAGCGCACCACGGAGATATTCACACTGTCCATTGGGCCGATCATGGGATAGTTCACGATGGAGTAGTTGTACATCTTGCGAGCCCACACACCGGAGATATCAAGGGGGGGATCGGTTACTACAGCGGCGTCACCACCGTCCGCATCGGCTCCCGAATCAGTGGCATCGTCCAGAGTATCGTGGAGGACGTCGGTACCTGCGTCCTGATCCCAGACATACTCCTTCTGGGTGCTCTCACAGGCACCAAGCACAAGCAGGAAGGAAAGGAACATTATTCTCGAGAGGTGGAATTTTAAAGAAAGAGGAGTCATGTATCGCAATTTAATGTTTTAAAAAAATTAGTCAACCTCACTCGAACCAAAAAAGCGTTGTAGGAAAGAAAAACCAAGTATATACCATACAGTTAGCATGTGCTACAGTAGCGGTAATGGAATCTTACTGCGGGAGAAAAAGCTCATGGGACCAAAGACAGTGCTAATGATGATCCTAATGCTGCCCCTGGCGTGCACAAAAAAAGGGCCCGAGCCCGGAACAACCCACCATAACGCAATCACAAAAAATAACCTGGGTAAGAAAATCACCGTGGAGGGGTGGGCCGTGGATCGCAAGAACGGCGCAGCCATCCACGGGGAGGGGTTTGTCGTGTGGATCGCGGACTTCACCAGTTGGCCAACGGGATACTACCAGGGCGGCGACAGAGGCAGGAAAGTGCGGGTCACGGGGATCCTCACCGAGGACCACGCGCACCCCGTCTTTATCCCCATGAAGGGCGACCCCATCGTGCAGGGTGCCCCCGTCCCCCCGGGAACGGACCTCAAAAAGGCAAGCCACCGGTTTTTATTGAAGAGTATCACGATCAAGCCCCTGTGAGCCGGAGAACCACACAAAAATCCCCTGAAAATTCACCAAAATTTAATCACAGGGTTACTTGTCTACTTCGATGCGGATGACCATGGCGGTGATGTTGTCTTCGCCCCCGGCCTCGTTGGCAGCGTCCACCAGCTTCTCGGCGATCTCGTCGAGATCGTCGGTGGAGAGGGTGAGCTCCAGTATGAGGTCATCGCTGATCATGTCGTTGAGGCCGTCGGAACAGAGGATGAAGATGTCGTTCAGTTTGGGATATATAATGGCGGAGTCGGGGCTCACCTGGGGATTGGGCCCGATGACACGGGTGACCACGTTGGTTTTGGTACCCGAGGCCGCCGCCTCCTCCGGGGTAATGTGGCGAAGCCGGGCGATATCGTTGACGTAGGAGTGGTCTTCCAAAAGCAGATCAATCGCTCCGTCTCGAACGCGGTAAATGCGGGAATCCCCAACGTGGGAGATGATGGCGTAGTTGTCCTCAAAATAAATGGCCACCACGGTGGTTCCCATGTTTTTACACGCCGGGTTATCTTTTCCGTGGGCGTGTACCCTGGTGTTGGAGAGGACAATGCCCGACTCCATGCGGTACATATTGAACTTGAGGGGATCCATGTGCATGGGCCACACAGGGTTCCACCCCTGGCCCGTAGTAGTGAAATACTCCGACAGGGAGTCGACGCACATTTTTGAGGCAACCTCCCCCGCCGCCGCTCCACCCATGCCGTCGGCGACGATGCCGAGGGGGATGCTCACGGGCAGATAAATGGAGTCCTCGTTGTGATCGTGATCCTGACCTATGTCGGTTTCGCCGGCGAACCGGACGCGCATACCGCTGAATGGAAATGAAGTGCTCAAGGTGCTGCTCCTTGAAGCCGGCACGGAAAGCCACGCCGGAGGGCATTATATGTTTCTGACTTGCAAAGGATATATCAAAAGAGTGGAATTTTCCACACCCAAATTGCACCTATCGGTCAGTTTCCTATTTGTGAAGATAAAAACGATTAAAGCCTGGATTTTTCCCTCTCTCTGTGCCAAACCATTCAGAGACCTATGAAATTGATTCATGGGGAATTGCCTTGACGAATAAAAAAGTCCTGATACATTCGCCTGCGAAGAGGGCTGTGACCTCAGTATTTTTCCCGAACACAGCCTCCTGTTTCTTAACTTACAGCTCAGGTGATATTAATGTCCAAGGATGATCAGATTGAACTCGAAGGTGAAGTAGTTGAAGTGCTGGCAGGTGGCCAGTTTCGTGTAAAGACCGACAGTGGTCTCGTGGTGCTCTCACATCTGGCGGGCAAGATGCGTCGCTACCGAATCCGGGTTGTCCTCGGAGATCGGGTGATCGTGGCCGTTTCCCCCTACGATCCCACAAGAGGCCGCATCATCTACCGTCCCCGTTAGGGAACACTAGGCCACACCTTTACCACCCAGCCGGCAGACTCACTGCTTCCCCTGTCTTTTCCATAAGTTGAATCCACCCATCCGGTGGTAAACCATAAACATCCCCTTCTTTCCTGGGCCGTCCCAAGACGGCCGACCTGTACGGAGGTTGAAATGGCAGAACTTCACGGTAACAAATTCGGAACCCACAGAGTCATCGAACCAAAGGGTGTCCTTCCCCAGCCCGCGCTTCGCATCGACAACGACATGAGCAAGGAATATGATAACGAAATCCTCTGCGACGTCATAACGCTCAATGTAGACAGCGCCAGTTTCACCCAGATCAAAGACGAGGCCGGAAAAGATCCCGAGAAGATCAAGCAGATCATGTTCTCCATTATCGACCGCTTCGGGAAACACAAGAACCCCGTGACGGGCTCAGGCGGCATGTTCATCGGCGTTGTGAAGCGCATCGGTTCCGCCCTCGAGGGGAAAATTGATCTCAAGGTTGGCGATCGCATTGCCTCCCTGGTCTCACTCTCCCTCACCCCCCTGCGCATTGACGAGATCAAAAAAATCCACATCAACACCGACCAGGTGGACATCAAAGGTCAGGCTATCCTCTTCGAGTCGGCCATCTGGGCCAAACTCCCCGAGGACATGGATGACAAACTGGCCCTGGCGGTTCTCGATGTAGCGGGTGCACCTGCCCAGACAGCGAACCTGGTCAGACCCGGCATGCGCGTACTCATCGTGGGCGCCTCGGGCAAGAGCGGCCTTCTGTGCGCCTATGTGGCGAAAAAATATGCGGGTGTGACCGGTCAGGTCATTGGCACCGCCTCTTCCGAGAGCGGCGAGAAGTTCCTGGCTGAGGTCCCCTTCCTTGATGATTATTTCCGCTGCAGCGCCACCGACGCCGTGGCCATGTACGAGAAGACCGCGGAGAAAACAGAGGGCCAGATGGTTGACCTGGTAATCTCCTGTGTCTCCAGACCCGACTGCGAGATGGGCGCCATCCTCCCCTGCCGTGATGGCGGAACCGTGTACTTCTTCTCCATGGCCACCTCCTTCACCAAGGCAGCGCTTGGAGCCGAGGGTGTCGGCATGGACGTGACCATGCTCATCGGCAACGGTTACACCAAGGACCACGCAATCATTTCCCTGGATTATGTCAGGGAGAGCCAATACATCCGTGATATTTACCGCAAACGATACATGGACTGACGGGGTAATCACATGAGAGATTTCCGCACTATTCCTCTTTGGAAAGACGTGACTGACGAGCAATGGAATGACTGGAAGTGGCAGCTCAAGCACTCCATCAAGACGGTGGAGCAGCTCCAGGAGGTGATCCCCCTCTCGCTGCAGGAAGAGCGGGAGATCCGCGGCACGCTCACCACCTTCAACATGGCCATCACTCCCTACTACGCGAACCTCATCGATCCAGCCAACCCCACGGACCCCGTGCGGATGCAGTCGGTTCCATCCCTTCGGGAGACGGAGATCAACATCGGGGATCTCCTGGACCCCCTCGATGAAGATGTGGACTCCCCCGTCGAAGGGCTGACTCACCGCTACCCCGACCGTGTGCTCATGCTCATCACCACAGTGTGTTCCATGTACTGCCGGCATTGCACGCGCCGCCGCATGGTGGGCGAGGTCGACAAACACATCGACAAGAAGGTGCTGGCCAAGCAACTGGAGTACATCGCGTCCCAGCCCGCCGTCCGCGACGTGCTCATCTCCGGCGGTGATGCGCTCATGTTCTCCAACGAGCGCCTCGAAGAGGTCATCAGCCAGGTGCGGGCCATCCCCCACGTGGAGATTATCCGGCTCGCGACCCGTATGCCCGTTGTGTGCCCCCAGCGTATCGACGAAGGGCTCACGGAGATGATCAAGAAATATCATCCTATTTATGTGAACACCCATTTCAACCATCCCAACGAGATCACACCCGATTCCAAGGCTGCCTGTGAACGTCTGGCCAACGCCGGGGTCCCCCTGGGGAACCAGACCGTGCTCCTGCGCGGCGTCAATGACTGTCCCCACGTCATGAAGAAGCTCATGCACCAGCTCCTCCAGATCCGGGTAAAACCTTACTATATCTACCAGTGCGACCTCTCCCGGGGCATCTCCCACTTCAGGACCTCCCTGGGCAAAGGGATCGAGATCATTGAATCCCTGCGGGGCCACACCACGGGAATGGCCGTCCCCTCCTTTGTGGTGGACGCTCCCGGCGGTGGCGGCAAAATCCCCGTGGGTCCCAACTACCTGCTGGCCCGGTCGGACCACCTCACCATCCTGAGAAACTACGAAGGCGTCATCACGGTCTACAACGACAAGACCTCCGGAGAATCCGTGTGCGGCAAGGACGATGCCTGCACCGACGATCGCTACCTGATCAAAAAGGGAGTCGCCCGCATCTTTACCCACCCCGAAGAGATCATTGAGCCCTCCCATAAACCCAGAATCCTTAAATAGTATGCGCCTTTTCATCATTCTGCACGCATCGGCCCTCCTTATGCTCCTTATGGGGTGTGAAGACAAACCTTCCTCCCGCGTCTCCCCGGACAAGCCCCGCCACCCGGCGTCCATGAAAAAACATATGGCACCTGGGATGCACCCCTCGCACCTTGACAAGAAACCCCTCATCTTTCCCAAAACCCTGTGTGGAAATATTGTCCGCAGGATAATGGAGTGCGAGAAGGAGCGGATCAACGCAAAATATGCCGTAAAACCCAAACTCGCGCAGGCGAAGTCCTATTCCATTGATTTGAAATTCAAGACAAAACTCAATAAATACCTGGAGCATTGCGAGAAAACCGCACAGGGCCTCGCCGAGGCCAATGTGGAGAAGTGTCTGGCCCTCTCCTGTCCGCTCATGGACAACTGCATGAAAAGTTTGCCCGGTATCAAAAAAAAATCTGGTAAAAAGTAAAAATTACCACTAGAGAATCAGTGAAAGGGAGGAGACAGCATGAACAAGGAAGAGATTAACCAAGACGAACTCGTGATCCACGGGGAGGATCCGTCCACAGAAGGAAAGATTATGGTGGAGGACAATGTTTACATCATTGTCACCCAGGCCTTCTGTCCCAAAGGACACAATCTCGTGGGTGTGGGCAAACACCTGTTCGACGGCTATCCCGGAATCTGCGTCAGCGTGACCGACGGGAAAAAATCCGGACTGCTCGAACTGAGCCCCTTCCATGGTGATCCCACCAAGGTTGGCATCAGTTTCGACGACGGCCAGGTGGTAAAGGTCACCTGCCCTACCTGCGGCATAGAGTTTGAGTCCATCGGGAAGTGCACCTGTGTAACGGGCAACCTGCGAAAAATCTACCTCTCAAAGAAACTCACCGAAGCATACATGATAGCGCTCTGTGATACCTGGGGATGTTACCTCTCCAGGGTCATCGACGATAACGAACTCTTCTCCGAGTTCACTGACTCTTCCTGGGATTAGTGCTATACTGTTCAAACAGGGAGTATCAGACTCCCCCTCGATTAACAATATGGGAGCTTTAGGGAAATGAAAACAATTACATCACTTATTTTTATCACCCTCCTTTCACTGCCCCTTGGTGCCTTCGCCCAGAACGCCTTCCTCCCCGATGAGAGCCCGGCGAAGGCAGCGCCCCCCCAGGCCGATGTCCTCTTTTACAACGCCGCCGCCTACACCGCCGAGTCCAGACCCGCAAAGCAGTACGGCATTGGCGTTGAGGTCAACACCAACTACGTCCCCGCCTGGTTCCTCCACATCGCCATGCGCGGCTCCCACG
>JAHJLU010000285.1 GCA_018821745.1 Myxococcota bacterium
AGACACAGCCACTCATGGTCGCCATGGACGATGATATAATGCCCTGGCTGCTGGGTGCTTCTCGCGGGCGGCTCCCTGCTGGAGAGCCACGATTCAGGGAGGGCACAGCGCTCACGGTGGTCTTGGCAGCAGAGAATTATCCCGGTGTCCCGGTTAAGGGAATGCCCATTTCAGGCCTCTCCAGAGCGGACACCATGGAGAACATTAAAGTATTTTTCGCCGGAACCCGCGTCCACGGTGGGACCCACGTAGTCAACGGGGGCAGGGTCCTTGGAGTGACAGCCTTCGGGCGGGATCTGTGCGAGGCTCGCAGGCGGGCCTACGAGGCAGTAACAGAGATATCTTTTTCTGGCATGCAGTATCGAACCGATATCGGAGGAAAGAGAGGGACAAATGGCTGACGTGTTGATTCTTATGGGCTCGGACAGTGATCTGGATTATATGGAGGCCTCGGTGGAAGAGTTGAAGAAAGCCGGGGTTACCTTTGCCATACATGTTGCTTCGGCTCATCGCACACCGGAACGGGTTGCACAGTTGGTGCTGAGGGCAGAGGAGACAGGTACCGGAGTGGTTATTGCCGGTGCTGGTGGAGCAGCGGCCCTTGCAGGCGTTGTGGCCGCTCATACAATTTTGCCCGTTATTGGCGTCCCGCTTCCCACGCTCGGGCTGGGCGGAGCAGATGCACTCCTCGCAACGGTCCAGATGCCACGAGGCATCCCCGTGGCCACCGTGGGAATGGGAAACAGCGCCAACGCCGGTCTTTTGGCGATCCAGATCCTTGCCCTGGCAAATGAACGATTGAAAGAATACATGACCCAATATAGAATTGCCATGAAGGAAAAAGTTCTGGCAAAGGACAAAAAGATCCAATTGAGATTCAACACGTGAGACCACCTATCGTCCCATTTGAAGAGGGACTGCCCCATGCTGCCGCTATATTGAAGCGCGGTGGTGTCGTGGCGTTCCCCACAGAAACAGTGTACGGCCTTGGCGCCTCTCTGGAGAGTCTTGATGGACTAAAACGTATCTACGAGATCAAGGGCCGCAGTTGGGGTGAACCCCTCATTGCGTTGCTGGATCATGCGTCGAGGCTCGACCAGGTGGTGAGGGATTGCCCGGAATTTGTCTCTGAAATGGCCGCCAGTGGCTGGCCCGATGCATTTACTGCCATCCTGCCGGCAAAACCGGGGCTACCCGGTCCCTTTATCAAGGAAGAGCGTTGCGCAGTCCGGATCACCGCTCACAGCGGCGCCAGGAATCTCATCCGTCTCGTTGACGCCCCCATCTCCGGCACATCGGCCAACCCCTCGGGCCAGCCCCCTGCCCTCACTGCTGTTGAGGCATCCCGACTCCCCGTGGATATGGTCCTTGACGGCGGTAGCGCTCCAACCACCCGGCCAAGTACACTGGCCCTCGCCACTGAATCCGGTTGGGAAATTGTCCGCAGCGGTGCATCCTCTCCAGAATGCCCCCCTCTTCAATCCCTGCCCGGGTGGACGAAGACCATGATCCCTTCAATCGACGGGTGGGTATTGCAGCCGGAGAAGGGCTACCGATTCTCTGTCGATTCAATTCTCCTCGCCCATTTCACGCTCCCCTTGGTCCAGGGCATGGAGCGAGCCGCTGATCTTGGATCCGGCACCGGGGTTCTCTCCATGATTTTATCCAAACGGACCAATCTCAAGCGGATAGATGCCGTCGAGATCATGGAAGAGTACCATGACGCCATGAACACAGCCGTAAAAGCCCAGCGACTGTCTCATGTCATCGATCCCGTGTGCGGTGATATTGGCCGCTCCAAGCATTTTCTTCCCGGCAACTGCTATGATCTCGTCATTGTAAACCCCCCCTATTATAAATCGGGCAGCGGTCGCATCAGTCCCCGAAAAAGCAAGGCCACGGCCAACTCGGAAGCGGTCGCCCCTCTGGCTGTATTCCTCGATGAGTCCAAACGGATCCTCCGTCAGGGAGGGCTTCTCACCATTATCATCCCCGAGAACAGACTGCAGGAGACCTTGAGCCTCTCCGAGAAGCTGTCTCTCCACCTGGCCTATATGCAGCCGATTTATCCCAACTCTCTGAAAAATGCCAACCGGCTGCTGCTGGGACTCGTGAAGAACAGAAACCCCTCCCTGAAGATTCTCCAGCCGCTGCACATCTTCACCCGCAGTTCGGTTTATACAAAGCGCATGCAAAAGATTCTCCAGGGGAATCTATTGTGAGAGACAGATCGCGTTCTCCCTTTATTTTTTGGGAAGCACCGTATAGATTCCATCCTGAAAGAGCAGGTCGCTGGAATAGATATGCCTAATTTAAAAGCAGCATGGCAAAAGCTGGATCGCGCAGCAGATATTTTCTGGCTGCCCTTTATCCGGATTCTTGACGAGACGGGCAATATTTTTGCGCTCATCGCCTCTGCTTTTACGTGGCTGGTGAGGCCGCCCTTCCGGCTGTCGCTGATCCTGCAATCCATGGATTTTATCGGAATCGGTTCCCTTGGAATCGTCGTCCTGGTTGCCAGCTTCACCGGCGCAGCGTTCAGTCTCCAGACCGTCTATATGTTTCAGATGTTCCAGGCCGAGGCGTTCATTGGCGTGACTGTTGCCATTACGCTGGCCAAGGAGCTGTCCCCCGTTCTCACTGCGCTCATGGTCACCGCGCGGGCAGGAAGCGCCATCGCCACTGAGCTCGGATCCATGAGGATAACAGAGCAGATCGATGCGCTCAAGACCATGGCGGTCAGCCCCATCCAATATCTGGTGGCTCCCCGGATAGTCGCCGGCATCATCATGGTTCCCCTCCTCACAATGGTCTTCAACCTCATTGGTATTTTTGGCGCCACCCTCGTGGCGGTCCATGTCATGGGAGTTGATCCGGGGCAGTACTGGCACAACATCTACTGGTTTATTGATGCCAAGGATATCATTGAGGGCCTTATTAAGGCTGCCGTCTTCGGCCTGGCGTTCAGTTCCATCTCCTGTTACCAGGGTTATTATGCGACCGGGGGCGCCGCGGGGGTCGGGAGAGCTACGACGAGAGCGGTAGTGTGGTCCTCGGTCATGATCCTCTTCATCGATGTCGTCCTGACCGACATTCTGCTCATCGTCAACCGTCCCACAATGTAAACACCTTGGGGAAACGGTATTGATCGAGCCCGTCACTCTGGTGAACCGGGAATCTCGTGCCCCTCTTATTATTGAGTGAAAAATTTTGTTCGATTGAATGAAGGGGAGACGGCAGTTCAGAAAAATGCCTGACAGCAGGTGCTACACCCTAGAACAGCGCTACCGGGAGCCAAATTCTTTTGCGCGCTTCACACGGATAATTGAGTCACTGCGAAGCTTTGAGACACCGGTTGTGACGACCTTGTCACCACTTTGGAGACCACCCTCTATCTTGTACCACCCCTCAAAAAGCTGGCCAAGCTTCACCGTCACCAGCTTCACGCCAACCACTGGCAGCTGGGAGGAATTGTTACCGATCAAGACGCGCTTTCCCTTGGGTGCGGAAGTTTTCCACACCGACTTCAGGCCGTTGCGTTCAATCACCGCCTGGGCAGGGATGAAGAAACCGGAAATTTCCTGTCGGGGAAAGACTACCTTCATGGTCATTCCCTCACGGATCATCCACCTGGCAGTCGTTTTTCCCTTTACTTTCCCTCCATCGGCAGAGTTCGCAATCAGAACTTCCACGGGGAACAGACCACTCCTCGCGTCGGCAGAGGGGCTGATGGAGAAGATGGTCCCGGCCCATGTTTTTCCAGGCCAGGCGATAGCTGAGACAGTCACCTTGTCACCGGATTTAAATGACGAAACATCAAGCTCGGTGAGTCCCACCGTCACCTTGATGCTGGAGAGATCAACAACCCGAAGCAGCGGGGTGCCGGTCATCACGAAGGTCCCCTCTTCATAGTTTTTCATGGCAACCTCTCCGCTGAAGGGTGCTATAACCGAGGTCCCGCCGATAGTATCATTTATTTGGCCATAGGTGGCTTTGGCACTCCTGAGCTGGGCAGTCTCCGTGTCAACCTTGAGCTTGGCCATGTCGTAGTTGTTTTTTGAGACTACACCTTTTTGGTAGAGTGCTTTTATGTCTGCCAAATCACGGGTTGACTGCTTGAGCGATGTATTCACGAGGTTGATATTGGATCTGGCAACGCTCCGCTGTGACCACAGCCCGAGGGTTCTTACCCGGGCAAGCAGCTGCCCTTTGGTCACATTGTCCCCCACATTGAAGGGAGTCGTGACCAGCTTGCCGGACATCTCGACCGATACAAGCAGATCCTTATGTGGCTTGGCCTTCCCGATACTCTCTATTGTTGGATGGGCCACCTTCTGTGTAACGGTCACCGCCTCCATCAGTTGTGGCGGCAGTGCGCTCGTATTTGTGGAAGCAGCAGTTGCGCGTTTGCAGGACGCGAACAGCGTCAGGGAAGCACTCAGTATAAGGACAGAAGCGAGAATCAGGCTTTTTGTTTTCATGATCAACTCCCGGGGAGGTCAGGTGACTCCCCATAAGGCAGTTTTATCTCAACTGCCCGCACGGGGCTTCTATTCCTAGGCGTATGCCCGCTGTGCTTCGGTGAAGCAGGGCATGTTCGGTGAAAACACGCTGAAGATCGGTGAACACCGACACAGGGCCAGGGGAATTACAAAAGCTCCATGAGTCGATTGTAGCCTGTCCGTGAAATGGCAATCTCCTCCCCATTGGTGAGGATGGCAACCTTGGAATCTTTCGAATAGGGCTCAATCTTGGATATACATGTGATATTGACAATATAGGAACGATGGATCCGACAAAAATCATTGGCCGGCAGCTGGGTCTCAACCTTGGACAGGGTGTCATGTTTGAGGAAACTCTTGTGGTCTGAGGTATAGATGCTGATGTAATCATCCTCTGCCTTGATATACATCACCTCTTCCAGGGGGATGATGTGGACCTTGGTCCCGTCACGAACCACAATCCGGGTCACGGGGACATTGGCCCGGGTATAATCATCGATAATGCTTGAGAACTCCTGCTTGACGCCGGTCTCCATTTCTTTTGCCAACTTCTGAAGGGTAGTCGCCAGGCGCTCCGGGGAGACAGGCTTGAGCAAATAATCCATGGCATGGACTTCAAAAGCCTTCAGCGCATATTCGTCAAAGGCGGTGACAAAGACAACATGTGGTCGCTCGTCTCCCAGCAGGGAGATCACATCAAACCCATCCAGTTTTGGCATCTGTATGTCGAGAAATACCAGGTCAGGTTTCAATTTGTTAATGAGCTTTACTGCTTCGAATCCATCGGCAGCCTCTCCAATGACCTCAACCTCCTCAAACTCCTCCAGGGTGAGTCGCATTCCGTCACGGGCGAGCTTCTCGTCGTCAACAATGATTGCTTTCCATTTATTTTTTGTCATCGTCATTTCCTTCACCGGCGGGAATCTTTATGGTGACCGTAAATGTGCCCTCCCGGCTGACAGCCTTGAGGGAGGCACTGTTTCCGTATAGCGTGGCGAGCTGCCTCTTGAGTGTCCTGAGCCCCATCCCTTCGCCGGCGAGGGAACGGGGACGTGTTTCGACAGGGTTGGTCACTTCAACGCGCAGAGCATGTGCCTGCAACTTGATGTTCACAGTCAGTTCCCCGCCCTTGGCGCAACCTTGTATGCCATGTTTCACCGCATTTTCAACCACGGGGAGCAGCG
>JAHJLU010000286.1 GCA_018821745.1 Myxococcota bacterium
CAGGCTCCAAAGGCCGCTCCCGCGAAGGTAGTTGCAAAGCCGGAGCCCAAAAAGCCTGAACCGAAAAAGCAGGCACCGAAGGCCGCTCCCGCGAAGAAAAACGCCCCAAAGAGCACCAAAAAGCCCTCCTGAGCAGAGAGATTGTACCAAAGACCACTGCGCCGAAATGAGCATGGATCCTCCGACTCATTTCGGCGCGCGGGTCGCGGTTCTTGCCCCCTGGCGATGTCCCCTGCTTCTCATGTTAAATCCGGCAAATCGTTGACAGCCCCAGGATGGGGACCCGTGGTGGGGAGGCCTACTTCATGAGCAGGTTGATGTTGTCCATGAAGTGTTTGCCCAGCTCATGGATGGAGGCGGTGCGCAGACGGGCCAGGTCGAATTTGAACTCAGCCTTCTTGTCAAACTTGAACATGGAGGTCTTCTCCACGACCATGCGAATCAGGAGGTCCGCGCCCAGGTATTCAATATCGAGGTTGATATTGGAGACCCCGAGCTGTTTGCGGAGCTGGGCAGGGGGCTGGAATTTCCCGACGTAGTGCTGTCCCAGAGAGAGGGGCTCCAGCTCGACGATTCGATAGTCGATGGTCCCCAGCGCATCACGGACCTGTTCCATATCAACATTTTTCATCATGATCGGGGCGGTCGCCTGGACATCGAAGGCCCAGTTGATGTCCACATACCCACGAAGCTCCCAGTTCACATCCCTGCCGGTGACCGCTGTCCCCGTGGGAACCCTGAGGTTGAAGGGCATGGGGAGCACGTCATTCTTCTTGGATTTCCACGGTCCCTGACGAACCAGCATTCGATCCCACACATGCCCCTTGGAGGGCCCATTTTTATGGTATTCCACCAACTCGATGGTGATGGAGGCGATGGTCTCGGCGTCGAGGGCGGTGTATTCGAGGAAGCCGTCGATGACGTTGTCGTTGGCAAAGGTGTCCTGTTTGAGGGCAATAAGAAGCACACCGTTGGAGTTGGAACCCTGTCGACGGTAGGTGTACTCCGCCGGGAGGCCGCCCTCGCTGCCGCCAAGACCCAGCTGCGCATCACGAGTGGCGGGTTGCTGCTGAACTGCCGACTGGACGGAGCCCGTGGCAAAGGGTGCAGCCGTCTGCTGGCCGGGATTAGCCTGCTGGTAGGTGGGAACCGCTGTCCCCTGAGCCGACATGTGGGCTTCTCTCCCGGCGATAAAGGCACGGATAGCCTCGGGCTGCGCCACCATCATGGTTTTCTTGCCGCCGACCGCCAGATCCTCCAGGAAGAGCTGCTGCTGCCCCACAAAGATCTGCTGGGAGGGGTCGATGGGGACAGGAGATTCACGCAGAGGAATTCCGTTGACCCAGGTCCCGTTGGAGGAACCCATGTCATGGAGATAGAGAAACCCGTAGTCAATGTAAATTTGAGCGTGCTGCCGGGAGACACTGGCGTCATTGCTCACAATATGGCAGGTGGAGGGATCCCTGCCGATGATAATGTGGGGGTTCTGTTCAGTGACGACGACAGTGACCTGTCCGAGGGTGACTCTCATATTAATGGTCATTGGTAATCCCTTTCCGTGCCTGCATCTTTTGTCAGGTGAAAAACACCGCGTTCGGCCCAAGACAAAAAATGGAAAAAAATACGGTAAATATTCACCATTTCTAACCCAATCCCCCGCAGTCGTCAAGCTGACTGGTGCGAGAAGATCGGGAACAATCACTTGGCAGAGGCAGGTTCAAAAGACATGAGCATCAGCGCCGCATAATAGACCACCGATTTGTCCACAAGCTCTCTGCGACAGACTCCCACTGCTCCGTGCGTAACTCTTGGCAGTTGCAGGTTTGAGCGATGATCGGCGCTGGCAATCCACGCATCCATAACCGAAGTCGGGGTGTCACCGGTGGCAACATTCTCTGCGACGACCAGCACCTTTTCCACCCCAGCTGCCTTGAGGCGCTCCTGGGGATTGCCATTTTCGGGAGAGATGTGCATGAGTTTGAGCTTTTTACACATCTCTCGGGCATGGGAGAGGGTGGCCGTGTGAATCCCCTTGTGGAAATGAACCGGCAAAAAACCCATCTTGCGCCGGTACATATTGACCTTCGCCATGACCTGATTCTCAAACCCCTCTGCAGTCAGCGGCACCGAGGAGCGGAAGAATTCCGGTTTGTCGGGTTTCGGCCATGACTTTTTTTCGCAGGCGACAGTGAAACGCGCCAGAGCCACGGGACCCTCCCGGTTATATCCGATGAAATCCGCATCATACCGCCCGGAATACTTCTTCTTCTCGCAGAACTTCATGGCCAGCTTGAAGGATCCGTCGGGGAACATGTTGACAAAGCGACGCTCGATTTTATTGTCGGGCCGATGGACAATCACCTCAATGCTGTCGAGGAGCATGGAGGCCTTCCCGAAGATAACTGATGGCTGGCCAATCTCCAGCCACTTGGGAAAGGGGGCAAATTCCAGAAGCCTGCGCTGCATGAAGAGGATGGTGAGCTGCTCCTTGCCCATTGTCTTGATATAAAACCCGTAGTGGGAGATGTGGTGGGTCTCCATATAATGTGCCAGTTGCTCCCGCACCCACGTAACCTGCTCCTGGGGGTTGGCCCCCGTTGTTCTCAGGTAGGTCTGGATTATCCAGGGTGTGGTGATCCCCCATTGAGTGCTCAAGGTTTCCAGGGAGTGTGCAGTGAGGGGAGTCCCGTTATACTGGGAGACCCACTGTGTCAGGTTGGCGAGGGTGCGAGAATAGTGGGGAAAGGAGAGGTCCTTGTCCCAGCCCTTCTTCACCTTCTCCACAAAGGTAACCCGGGAGGCATGGAGAATGAGGCTGTCGGCAAAGTGGGGCGTAATCTGCGTGAAGAGGATCCGATCCTCGGCAGCGTAGGAGACGGCAGGCTTCGCGGTGGTGACCGGTTTGCGGGCACATCCCCACAGCACAGTCAACAGGAGAAACCAGCGCAACTGTCTAATCGACAACATCGACTTCATCGTAGGTTCCGGAGATGCAGATTTTCACATCGGAGACGGTGCCGTAAGATTCCCCGTCCCCAGGGAGGCGCTGGGTACCCAGGGTACCCGTCTCGCGGCACTCATATTTTCCCCGACAGTCGCCCCCGGAGCTGCATTTTTTCATGCAATAGGTGCGCTGCAGGTAGTGGGGCGCACAGTATCCCGATTTGAGGCACACCTCATCCATGGTACAGTCGTCGGTCCTCACGGATTCATCGAGGACATCCTCCGTGAGTGGATCACACGTGACCATGAGGGCAGCCGTGGGAAAAAACGCCACACAGCGCGAACCTGACGGGCACGATGATGCTGAGCACCCTTCGACGGTGCAATATCCACCGGGCTGGGATCTGTCGCATACCCTGTCGCCGGAGGTAGAGCAATCGACGTTTACGGAGCAACTGTCACCGATCTCGGCGTCGCACGAGAAGAGCGCAAAGGAACTGAGAATAAGTAAAGCCAAAGTAAAACGCATCTGGAAAACCCTCAATGACCCGGAAGTCAGCACCCGGGCTGGGCGAATGTTATGTTGTTTAACCATGCGTCGTCAAGGTTTATTTCCGCCCCCGCAACCCCCGTGAACAAACCGGGGTCCGGCCGGCGGGGAGGCATGCAGGGAGCCAGTGTCCGATGCCCTTCTCAGGGGGAATAACCGCGCGCCCTGAGCGACTCGAGGAAAGCTGCCTCCCGGGCAAAGAGGCGCTCCATGTAATCCTCGTCCCGTTCCACAGTGAGGCAGATCCCTCTTTTGCCCCCGGTCCAGCACCAATAATCCATGGCCTTGAGCCCCGTTACAAAGAGCTGGTGCTGGAGCTGGGCCCGGTAGCAGGGCATGATTTTTCCTCTTTTCGCCTGTTTGTAGGTGGCCTCGCCGCACTTGATCTCCACCAGATGCTGTCCACAGGCGGAGATCCCGTCAAGGCTCGCACGCATCCACCCGTGCTCATAATGCTCAATACACAGCGCCTCCACCTGGACTCCCCTGTTTTCACAGTAGGCTTTGCGGGCGCCGGGCTCCATGCGAAGCCCCCTGGCCATGGCGGGGGTGAGGGTCACACGGGAACCGTGGAGCTTCTCATTGTAGAGAGCCTCGATGGATTTGAAAGGCGATTCCCCCATGATAACCGGAGCATCCGATGCACCAATCCCCCCGGTTCGCCAGCGGAACCACTCCTCGGAGTTCTGTTCCAGGTGAAGAATTTTATAGGGTGAAGGCATGGCATATCCCGTTTGCAGTGGTTCAATCAAACCGGCTCGTTATCGTGGTGAAATTCGATATTTTCCCCGTTTATTATCCCACTGGAACCGGAACCGTTGCCCCCGTATTATCTTGCGTTTGAGGGGAGAAGCGCTCTTGTTCACCAGCCGCTTGAGGGCTTTGGGGATGGGATCCACCTGGATCCTGAAGGAGTATACCTCTTTCCCCACGCGGGAGACCGGCTCCTGGTTGAGCACCTGCTTGAGCGTCTTGAGGTAGCGCTCCCTGGATTCCTTCAGAAAACGCTCCACGTAGGAGTCGAGGTTAAACTCGGAATCGCGCCGGGACATGCGGGAGAGATCCACAAAGTTCACCAGAAACTCCTTCACCGAGTCACTGTCACCCCTCTCGAGCAGACCCACCATGGTGTGCATGTCTGCCCGGAGCCTCTTCAGGCCCGGTGCCGAGGAAGTCTTCCCGCGATCACACCCTGTTGAAAAAGATAACACCAGAAAAAGAATAACAAAAATGCGGGTCATTGTTCCCAGTCCTCCTGACAATATAAAACGATGGACGCCACCGCTTGTCAAAGGTTTTAGCGCAAACTCAGTTGGATGGGGGGATGCAGGCTTTGCTGTCCTGGGGTTCTTCCACAAAGGTGATGGAGGATGAGCAGTTGGATTCATTGTCCACGTCGCGGTTCACGTTGCACTCCAATTTGTCGGTGCACACCAGGAAGCAGTAATTGCTGCCGTCATCGTGGGCCACACAGCGGGAGCCTTCGGGACACTCGTCGTCTGCCTGACAGTCAGCCATCCCGCAGTAGCCGCCCTTGAAGTCAAACAGACAGGTCTGCCCCGTCTCGGCGTCACAATCTTCCACCACCTCGCACTGGGCACCGACACCCAGGGTGTTGGCCTCGTTGTTTTTGCTGTCGTCATCGTCGCAGGAGACCACAAATACCATGGCCATAAGCATAAGGAGGGAAATAAGCGTCTTCATGGGAGAATCCTTTCTGGCCCGCACGAAAATGGCAGGTCGGCGACTGAATTGAGTACAAATTCCGTGCCAAACACTAACACATATAATTTTAGTACGTTAGAAATTGTTGCCCTGTTTCTTTTCTTCACACTGTCAGGTTTTCATCGTTGGTCCTGAGGTCCACCGGGGGAAGGCTTCCGTGAAAACCACAAATTGACTTTCTCCCCACACAGGATAAAATATTATGGCAGTTGAAGAAATCGCCATCGCATCACCCTGCACAGGAATTTTCTGTGACCATGGAGCCACTTTATATGCGCACGCTCATTATCACCATACCCTGCCTTTTGCTCCTCTCCTGTCACGCCTTTGTCGATATCAGTGACTCCATAGACGATCCCGCTCCCCGCTGCGGTGACAACATCATCCAGTCCGAGGAAGAGTGTGACGGGACCGACCTTGGGGGCGCCGCCTGTGCCGATGAGGGCATGGTGGGCCAGATCTGGTGCGACGACAACTGTCTGCTGGACTACTCCCAGTGTCACGTGGAGACCTTCTGCGGCGACGGAGCCGTCAATGGAACAGAGAGCTGCGACGGGACCGATCTTCTCGACGCGGACTGCGAGAGCGAGGGATTCCTCGGCGGAACCATCGCCTGTGATGAGCTGTGTGAACTTGACACCTCTGGGTGTCAGGTCAGTGAGAGCTGCGGCAACGACCTGAGGGAATTCGGAGAGGAGTGTGACGGCAGCGACATGGGCCCGGACTCCTGTGAGACGCTTGGATACAACGGCGGAACCCTGGTGTGCTCATCCACCTGCCAGTACGACACGTCCCCCTGCGAGGCCACGGGCACCTGCGGAGACGGCACGGTCAACGCCCCCTGGGAAGACTGCGACGGCACCGAGATGGGTGGTTCAGATTGCTCCACCGCCGGATACCAGGCAGATCCTGCCACCTGCAACACCGCCTGCAGGGTCAATCCCGCGGGCTGCCTCACCCCCTGGTCCGTGGTCTCCACCTCCAACCTTCACTCCTGCGCTATTTTGGGTGACGGCACCCTCTGGTGCTGGGGCGACGGCAACAACGGCAAGCTCGGCAATGGCGGAACCGGGGATCGGCATCTCCCCGAGCAGGTAGAGCTGGACAATAACTGGCTCGACGTGGCCACGGGCGGTCAGCACACCTGCGCAGTAAGGACCAACGGAACCCTCTGGTGCTGGGGTTCCAATCAGCAGGCCCAGCTGGGAACCGGTGACATTGGAAACATGGAGCGCAGACCAGTTCAGATAGGGACCGAGACCTGGTGGTCGCGGGTGAGCGCCGGTGCACAATACTCCTGCGCCCTCACCACCCTGGGAACCCTCTACTGCTGGGGAGAGAACAGCCTTGGGCAGTGCGGCACCGCCGTCTCCAGCCTGGTCCCAGTGCAGGTGGGCATCGACACCGACTGGGTGGAGGTCTCCTGTGGTGATTTGCACACCATCGCCCTCAAAGATGATGGCACGCTCCACTCCTGGGGGTCACCGGACAACGGTGTTCTGGGGAGAACCGGTGACAACTACGTCCCCGGCCAGGTGGGATCCGACACCGACTGGGCCATGGGCGCCGCCGGTGAGCTGCAGTCATGTGGCGTTCGCTTCTCCGGGGCCCTCTACTGCTGGGGCGTCAATATGTACGGTGAGGTGGGAACCGGCGAGCTCATGAGCTACTCTGTCCCCGTGCAGGTGGGAACCGAAACGGACTGGTATTTCGTCCGCTGCGGAGACACCCACACCTGCGGGATCAAAAACTCCGGCGCCCTCTACTGCTGGGGCGACAACTCCTCGGGGCAACTGGGCCTGGGTACCCTCACCAGCGCCAACACTCCCCAGCAGGTCACGGCGCTCCCGCTGGTGTCCATGGTCGATGGCGACAGCCTCAACACCTGCGCCGTAACGGCCGACGGGTCCCTCTACTGCTGGGGTGACAACAGCCAGGGCCAGCTCGGCCAGGACAACACCTGGGACTCCTCTGTCCCCCTGCGTACCAACTACTGACAGGCGATTCATTTCCCCTGATTTCTGCCGGGAGGCCACATTATGAATGTAAAAATTATCGTTGCGCTGTGTGCGCTTCTCCTCGCCGCTCTCTCCTGCAGCGACGACAAAAAGAGCAGCAACAACGCAAACAATTCCAACAACACAAACAATATCAATAACAGCAACAACACCAACAACGTCAACAACGTCAACAACTCCAACAACTCCAACAACACCAACAACAGCAACAACACCAACAACACCAATAATAACCAGGACTCCCTGGTGACCGAGGTGATTGAGGAGGGGACCCGTGTGATCAACGATCTGAGCATGGACTACCAGCTGCTCCGGCTCACCTGGGGCACCAGGGACACCACCTACGCCTTCTTCACCCTCCCCACGGGGACCACGACTCCCGTCCCCGCGGTCATGGCCACCATGCCCTACGATGTCATCGACTGGACCGGGGAGAGCGTCGACGAAGAGGCCGCACAGGCGGGCACAGCCCTCACGGTGGACGATCTCCTCAACCAGGCCTTCATCCACCGGCTCCACGGCTTTGCGTTCCTGGCCGCCTTCGGGCGCTTCTACACGGGGGACAGCATCCAGAACGACGTGAATGACATGACCACGGCCCTGAAGTTCCTCGGGGGCAAGCCCCTGGTTGACGCTTCCAGGATCGGCGTCTACGGTGGCAGCTGGGGCGGTTTCGAGGCACTCTACGCCGCGGCATATGCCCCGCCAGAAGCGATCCCCGCCGTGGGAGTCGCCAATTTCCCTGTCTCGGACTTTGCCTCCATGGTGACCCACGTGGTCACCATCCACGATCGGGTGTCGGATCCCGCCAAAGTCGCGGAGTACGAGAACTTCTACGCTCCCTACCTTGAGCGCATCTACCTCACCACGGGAGGCGCCCCCGGGGAGCCCCAGAGCGACTACACGGGCTTCACCCTCGACACCATGCTTCCCTCCCTCTCGACCCCCTTCATGGTGTGGCACGAGATGCACGACACCCTGGTCCCCTTCGGGAACTCCCAGGCCCTCGCCGAGGCTGCCCCCGAGTTGATTGATCCTGTCTGGTACTGGTACGACACCCCCCTCAACCTTGAGACGGAACCCCTGGGTCACGGCTACTTCAACGACTCCATCTACACCTTCCTCTTCGCCTACCTTTACACCACCCTGGCCGGTGCAACCCAGCAGATCATCCTCATCCATTTCCCCGATCTCTTCCACGACTTCATGGTCTACCTCCACTCCCTCGACGACATGGGACACGACGCCGACTTCATCGTCCCCATTTTCAAAAAACTGTGCGACGAGCGGATCATCCTCTTCTCCGCCGAGGGCGCACCCACCCCCACGGGTTCCGAGTACCTGGCCGAACAGTTCAACGACGTGTGGTGCCTCGCGCCCCC
>JAHJLU010000287.1 GCA_018821745.1 Myxococcota bacterium
CTCCCCGGGTCAGGTTGCTCACCGGCTCCCCCGCTCCGTTGAAGATGCTCACCACCTCGCCCTGGTGAACCCCTGTCCGCGGGCCGATTATCATCACTTTCTGGCCCATCTCCAGGGTGCCCGTGTGCAGCTCCAGATCGAAGACCTGAATCTTGCCATACACGCGGGTGATAACTCCCAGGTATTTCTTTTTATGTGTCGCCGCGGAGTTCTCCACTTCAGTGAAGTGCTCCCCCGTGGGGGGTGCGTCGTAGAAACCGGTGTGGAACTTTTTATTGTAGACCGCCGAGAGGGTCTCCATGTCCCGCTCCATGTCGCTGGCGCTGTAATTACCAAGGATAGCACGGTCCAGGGCGTCGCGATAGGTCCGGGTGACTGTGGCCACATAGTCGGGGCTGCGGTTTCGCCCTTCCAGTTTCAGAAGGTTCACGCCACTTGATACCAGGCGGGGGATCAGGGGAATGGTGCACAGATCCCTGGGACTGAGCAACGTGGAGGCCTCGACCCCAAACTCCAGCTCACCCTCCTTGTCTATAATACGGTAACTTCGGCGACAGGGCTGCATACACTCTCCGCGATTCCCGCTCTTGCCAAAGGCGTGCTGGGAGAGAAAACAGCGCCCGCTGATGGCGACGCACATGGCTCCGTGGGCGAAAATCTCAATTTTGAGTTCCGATCCCCTGCGCCGCAGCTCTGCTGTCATGGCCTCAATCTGATTGAGGGAACACTCCCGGGCCAGCACCAGAGTTTTGGCCCCAAGACTCTCGTAAAAGAGTGCCGTCTCCACGTTGGCGATGGAGGCCTGGGTGCTCATATGAAAGGGGAGGCCAATCTCGCGGGCGCGCTGTACCACCGCCATGTCCCAGGCGATGACCGCGTCCACGCCGGCCTCTTTTGCCCGCAAAAGGACCTTCTCCACCGTCTCAAGCTCGTGATCATAGACCTGGACATTGAGGGTCAGGTAGGCTTTTGCCCCCGCTCCGTGGGCACAACGGGCCACCTCGGGCAGCTGGTTGAGTTCGAAGTTGCTGGCGGCGGCGCGCATATTGAGCAGGGTCGTGCCGAAATATACAGCGTCGGCGCCACTGTTCAATGCAGCAGTCAGGGAAGCGAAGCTGCCCGCGGGAGATAAAAGGAGGGGACGAGTCTGGGTCATAATCCGTACCGGCGGGGGGGAAAATGGCCCAACACCCGGTGTGCCCTCTTATATAGTAGGGAGCGAGCCTACATCAAGCACATTTATGGATGATCACCGGGGCGAAAAGCACCGGGGATTGAACAGGGCGCTTAATAGTGGCCCGGTGTCAATTGTCGGATTTGGGGGCCGGTGGGGCGGGGGAATTTTCGGGGTTGTTTTGGACCGCCGGTATGAGGCCCGGATAACGGGGAGATACCGGGCAGCCGTGGTTTTTTGCATCACCCGCGAGTTTGGGGCACCGATCCTCATGGTCGAGAACGCCGTCGCCGTCGGAATCTGCGTACTGGGGAGGCTTCACGGGCATGGGCTTTCCTGCCGTGCGGATACACGATGAGGCGGTGAGCCCGGAGATGACCACCCCGGCACCCATGATTACCTGTCGGAGCAGGGCCTTGCCCTCGTCGTACCGGGGATATTTTGTGGAAGAAGGGTCGTTAGAGGTCTTCAGTTTCATTGTTATTCTTCTCCACTGTTGGTTTGGGAGGAATGGGGGCGGCGATCCTGCCCCTCAGTTGCACTTCGGGACACCCCTGATTGGAGCGCGGTCCCGCTTTATCGGGGCATCTGTCCTCGGAATCCACCACCCCGTCCTTGTCTCTGTCCATGCGCACCGGGGCGATATCACCCCCCAGCCGGACAGGGTTGGAGGAACCCCTGTCAGATGTACAGGCACCCGAGGCGAGCAGGACCATTCCCGCACCCAGAAGTGCGCTCCGAAGGGCACCTTTATGGTGCGCCTCGCCGTATGTCGGGTAGTGATTTTCCTGTCGCTTCACAGATTTTTTCAATCGCATGGTGAACCTCCGTAGTCATTGATTCCCAAAACCATGAAATATTCATTGTGATCAGTTTAGACACAAGGCCCCCATGGCACAAGCCCAATGTTATTTTAGAAACCACAACCTCTTCGTCATCCACCGGCTCGCTATCCATCATCCCTCTCTGCAAAGGAATGACTGGGAAAAAAAGCATGGGGATCGGGAAGATCTTGTATTTGACAGGGATTACCCATGGGGTACACTTCACAGATGACCACAGCATTATCCCGACAGTTAAAATATATAGTCTCCATACTGGGAATGTTCCTCGCCATGGGGTGCACAGATCCTTCAACTTCATCCATCCCCGACGGGGGAGTGGATGGAGGAGTGGACGGGGATATCCTCTCGGATATTACCGACGCCGACGGCGGCCAGGATGCAACACCCCTGTGCATCGCTGGGAGTGAGGACCTCCCCCGGTCTCTTGAGATTCCCGGCGCAGACCCAAATGGCATCTATGATCCCGATCTCGAGTGGGACCCCCAGGGGCAGCGCATGTGGCTCTCCTATTCCAGCGTAGAAGGGCCCGCGGGAGTCGGGAAGGTGAGCACCCATCTGGCCTACAGCGAAGACCGGGGGATGACATGGTGCTTCGCGGGGGTGGTCAACCCCTCCACGGATGTGCCGCGGGAGGATCAGCCCGAGAGCATCGCCCAGGATCACGCCCACTGGAGCCATGAGACCTCCGCCCTCTTTTATGACGCAGATGCCCCCCAGGAGCAACGATGGAGTCTGACATGGCATCGGTATCTCCACGTGGAGGACAACATCCCGGGCAATGAAGACAGGCACTTTGAACATGGATGGATCGCCATCAAGCGCGCCGCTTCTCCCATGGGCCTTTTGAGTGCTCCCGAAGAGAAGCTCTTCAGTTCTCTTGTGTACCATGTGGATCCTGTGATTGAGGATTATAACAATGCCGCCCCCGGCGGCTTACCCATAAAGCGATTCGATACGGACCCCCTGCTCGGTGACTGCCTCGCGTTTGCCGAGCCCGGGATCAGCGCCCACAGCGGGCGAATCCATGCGGCCCTCTTCTGTTTCCGAACCCAGCAGCAGCAGGATATCGTCCTGGTCACCTATGATCACAGTGCACAGACCTGGAGCAGTGTGGGGACCCTGCTCACAACCCAGGACGCCCAAACCATTCACCCTGACCTGTTGGGCTTCAACGCCCCGGATATTTATGAGACCCCGGGTGGCTGGCGCCTCATGGTAACTCCCACGGTGGGCGCATATCTGGGGTGCATCGAGTACGGACTGGATATTGTGGCGGGGAGCCTCGTGGATTCCAACGGCGATGGTCCCGACCCTCTCTACGCCTATGAGAAGAACCCCGACCCACAGGTGTATCAGACCGGTGCCTGCACCTACCACCATCAGAGCGAGACGGGGGTTATCGTTGGTGACGTATACACCTCGGGAGTCCAGTTCCGCCTCATCGCCACAGGAGACCTCCGCTGAGAACAAAGGAGGCATCTTTCAGCCCTGCGCAGGCGTTTCACCCACACAAAACATCTTGCCTCAACCGAAGTCAACGATTCCTGGCTGCACAAATGATGGGGGGTCAGGACTCTTTGGGGCGGTGTTTTAATTGCAGCCCCATGAGGAAGTTGCGCATGATCTGATCCTTGCACTCCCGAAAGTGCTTGTGGCCGGGCTTTCGAAAAAACGAGGAGAGTTCGTGGGAGCTCAGGGTGATGTCACAGGAGGCGAGGATCGCCAGCACATCGTCTGCTTTGAGGTTATAGGCAATTTTCAACTTCTGCAGGATCATGTTGTTGTTGAGGAAGGTCTCTGGCTGAGGTTTCGGTCCCTCCCGTTCGCCCCGCATCTCGATGATGAGCCCGTTCAAAAAGGCGGAGAGCTCACGGTCCAGGAGCCGCCGGTATGCTGGCTCGGTGTCACTCCTGAGCACATCACACACGTACTCCCGGGTGGTTTGAAAGCCCCCCTTGGCGAAAATATCCATCATGCGAAAATCATCGTAGTTGAGGATGTATCTGAGTCTTCTGAGAACGTCGTTCTGTATCACAATTGGCTCCTGTGCCGGCAGGGAATCACGGGGAAAACAGCAGCTCCTCCCTTGCCTCAACAAATATTTACCACAGGTTGGGGTCCGCCGGGCATTTTTGTGGGGGGTTCGGTATTGACCAACCCCGGCATGGCGAGTATCCTTATGTATCAAAGCCCAAAGACACATCAGTTGCGACGCCACGGCGGCAAAGCTTCCTGATGTTCCCGTGGGCGGCAGAAATTCGGCTGACCACCCCCTTGCGGTGCGAGGCGAGGCAAAGGGCCAATGAACAACGAAAACGCATTCAACTACACCCTGAGGGTGCTTTTATGCTCCCAGTGTGGAGCCTCCATCTCCCTCCCCCGGGAAGGAAACGTGGCCACCTGCGAATTCTGCAACACCGAGATGCTCATCGAGACGGAGACCCCCAGGGCAAACCCCCTGGAAACCGCCCGACTCGACGAGGTGGTCCTCATGAAGTCCTGGTGGAGTCAGGTCACCAAACCCACCAGGGAGCAGTCCCGCTACACCATGGAGTGGCCCCCTGAGCTGGAATGGACCAAGCGCTCCACCCCCGACAAGGCACGACAGGCCTTCGAAGAGGCCTTCGCCGCGGAGCGTCTGAACCACGAACAGGATTTCACCCACCAGATGCGCCTCACCTTCCTGGCCTGTGTCCTCTCCAACCACTATATGTTCACCCAGGAGACCTTCAGCGCCCGTGCGATCCTCGACACCACCCTCAAT
The DNA here is from genome assembly GCA_018821745.1 of Myxococcota bacterium. Classification (GTDB taxonomy): domain Bacteria; phylum Myxococcota_A; class Polyangia; order HGW-17; family HGW-17; genus SZUA-580. The sequence goes on from JAHJLU010000287.1 coordinate 4,784, forward strand.
CATGTTATGGACCCGGGGTTTCGCCAGATTCTCTTCGCCCGCATGGTTCGGTGCGCCGCCTTCGCCCAGGATCATGAGAGCGCGGCCCATTGGCTTGATGAGTTGGACTGCGCCTCACCCATTTTGTCACTCCACAATGAATACATGGCGGCGGTGGCCTTTGAATGTTTTGCCCGGGGCGACATGGAGGGCATCCTGGAATCCCTCGGGCAGACAGACATCGCCGTCCCAATCACCCCCGAAAGCGGTACTCTCCTGGGAATCATGAGAATCCACGCCCTCGACGAACTGGGTCGCCGGGATGACGCCATTGCCGAGATGACCATCCTCAAATCAAAGTATAAAATCCTTGAGCTGTTCTCCACACTCAAGACCCTCGCTATGGTGGGGATTGCTGTTAAGGCTTTGCAGCGTGAGCGTCGAAGCGGACGCCGCATACTGGTGATCACCGCGGGGGTCCTGCTCGCCATTATTGGTCTGGTGGTCTTTCTGATTTTATAGTTCCCCAAACCGCCAGGTCTCCCTCTCCCCTGAACACAGCCGGAGCCGCAATCAGGCGTTGGGATCATCGGAGGCGATGTGGGTGAACAACGCCAGATCGTTGCGGGGATCCCACCCACGATTCTCCCAGAAGGCACAACCGGCCTCATTGTCACGGAAGACAAAGACGTGGGACTTATGGATACCCCGAGCCCCCAGGGCATCTATGCAGGTTGCAACCAGGCGGCTCCCCAGGCCCTGATGTCTAGAGGCAGCGGCCACGGCCAGATGCTGAAGATACCCGCGCCGTCCGTCTTCACTCCCCATAACACACCCCACAATTTTCCCCCTCTCCACGGCGACAAAACTGAGCCCCGGATTTCTCTCGAGGTAGCGCGTCGTGGCCTCAGGGGAGTCCGCGGTTCGAATCACCACCCCCGAGGTCAGCGCCAACAGGTCCATAACCGGCTGATAATCATCAATTGTCATAGGACGAATTTCCATGATACACCTCATTTTTGAGCAACCTATCTCCCCCAGTCCTACTTCGATTTACTACCCTAATGCAACCGCCGCGGCGGAACAATTTTGTGCACCCTGTTTTTTTCCCGTTGACAGGAGCCTCTTTTGCCCTTATCACTTCTTTAGGTATTTAGATAATTATCTAAATATCTCATTTAACCGTGAGCACACCATGAACGATGCATTCAAAGCCCTCTCCGACCCGACCCGCCGAAAGATCCTGGAGCTCCTCTCCGGGGACGACCTCTGTGCGGGTGATATAGCTGACCACTTCAGCATCTCCAAACCCTCCATCAGCCATCACTTGAACCTGCTGGCCCAGGCGGGTCTCATCGATCGGGAGAAGCGCGGTCAGCAGGTCATCTATTCACTCAACACCACGGTCTTTCAGGAAATGACCCGGTGGTTTTTCGACTTTATGAAACGAGGTGAAGACAATGAAGACAGCTAAATGGACCCTCCCCATCTACTCCATCTCCTTGCTGGCCACGGCCCTCCTCTACAGCAGGCTCCCCTCGAGGATCCCCATTCACTGGAACATCAGCGGGGAGGTGGACCGTCTCGGACCCCGCCCCATGATCTTTCTGCTGGCGGCCCTGCCCTTCATCATAGAGGCGGTTTTCATGGTGCTCCCCATGCTGGATCCACGAAAGGCCAACTACAAAAAGCACGAGCGGGCCTATAGCGCCCTGCGCATCGCCGTGGGCATGTTTATGGTCTCCATCCACTGGGTCACCATGCTCTACTCCCTGGGGTCCCCCGTGTCGGTCTCCCTGCTGGTGCCCATGGGTGTGGGGATTCTCTTCATGGTCATCGGTAATTTCCTCCCCCAGGTAAAACCCAACTGGTTTGTGGGGATTCGCCTCCCATGGACCCTGGCCGACGACAAGGTCTGGAAACAGACACACCGCCTGGGAGGCTGGCTCTTCACAATTTTGGGGGTGCTCACCCTGGCCAGCGCCATTATCTCCCCAAGGGTCTCATTTATTGTATTATTGGGTGGAATTGTCCTCCTTTTAGCCACAACTGTGCTATACAGTCTTACACTCTATCGCCGCTCCCACAGCGACACCTGAGGACCCGTAATTTATCAATTTTAACGGCGCGGTCCACGTCCTTCACGACCGCAGGTGAGCACACATGAGCACTCTTGAAAAAGCAATCGGCCTGGCGGCAACAGTCCATGCCGGACAAACCGACAAGGCCGGCGTCCCCTATATCCTCCATCCCCTCCGCGTCATGTTGAATCAAACTACCAACGAAACACGGATCACTGCGGTCCTGCACGACGTTGTTGAAGACAGCGACATGACCATCGGCGACCTTCGGCACATGGGCTTCTCCCAGAACATCCTCGATGCCATTGAGGCTGTCACCAAACGCTCCGGTGAGCCCTATGAAGACTTCATCAAGCGCTCCGCCAAAAACCCCATTGCCAAACTGGTCAAAAAAGCCGATCTTCTCGACAACATAGATATTTCACGCATTGCATCTCCTACCCAGGCCGACACGGAGCGCATCGCGAAATACGAAATGGCCCTTAAATACCTGGAATAATTCTCCCGGGCACCGCCGCAGGTGGACATTTTCGTTGGTGGCAACAGCACTCCCTGATATGATTGAAGCAGCCTTGCACCATGGAGAGGTCACCCCATGAAACCTGCTGCATTTTGCCTGTTATTTCTTATCCTTCCATCCTGCACTACCGTGCCGGGGCGGGAAGTCCCGCTGCAGACGATCGCCGTGCGGAGAGCCACCACACTCTTCACGGGCAAGACCGCCTGCAACACTGTTAAACTTTACAAAATCAAGAGAGTCCATGCGACCCAGTCCGAGCAGGTCTTTTTCTTCCGCCTTGGGGGCTGCAACACCGCCATGGATTTCATGGTCCAGTGCGTCAAGTGGAGCCACACCTGCCCCGAGGGGCGCATGCTCCTCTTCATGAAAGGGAAACCGGGGATCAACATGGAGCCCCTGTTCAATAAACTCCCCCTCACAACGAAACAGCAGTGATTGTCCCGGTAAAAACCGCAGGGGTTATTCGCGCCAGAGCTCCGGATAGTCAAGGGCCTGTGCACAGCGAACCGCACCCCACACTTTTCCCACAACGCCCTCAGCCAGTGGACAAACCATCCAGGCGGGAGCGTTCCGCTCCAAAATAGGATAGGGCGCACGAAATCCCAGGGCGTGCGCGTCGGAAATGAACCCGAAACGCGGATAGTAGTTTGGGTGTCCCAGCACAAAGACAAGCTCCACACCCTGCTGCCTGACGCGGTGAAGTGCATCGTGTACCAGGGCGCTCCCGATACCGCGCCCCTGGAACCCTGGCACGACTGCCAAAGGTGCCAGAATCATACACTGCACCGACTCTCCTTCAATATTTGCTGAGGTGAGGAGGATGTATCCTGCGGGGGTGTCCCCTTCAAAGGCCAAAAGTGAACAGAGGGGCAGCGCCGAGGAGTCGCGGAGGAGATTGCGGGTCATGATGTGCACCTCCTCCACCTCCCCAAAGGCTTCCCGGTTGATCCCCATGATCACGTCGAGGTCATAATTATTTGATTCTCTGATTTCCATACGATGCTCCTGAAACCTTCACCACACCGAGAGCTCGCTCAGGGCGGTGCTGGCATAGAGGTAGGGTTCGGCTGACATGATGACCCGCCGGGTCGTCTGGGCGAGCAGCTGCCCGGTGGACCACCCCTCGGGCTCTCCCTTGCCCACGGGGTCCAGGTGAGAGACATATCCCCACATGTGCTGGACGGCGTTGCGTATGCCTCCCGGGGTGGGCTCCACCCGGAGCAAAAGGGTCAACGCAACGACCAGATCTGCGGGCAGTGCTCCCGAACCCAGGGTCGAGACCCGGTGGCCAATCTCTTTATAGAGCGCCACATCCCGGGCCATGACGGAGTATTTATGCTGAGCAAAGAGCTGCTGGGCATTTTTCGGCAGGGGAATACGCCCCTGCTCACGGTCCCGGTACTTCTCCCCCAAAATGGAGAACTGCCCGGCGGGCGGATCGATGAATGTCTGTGGCCACGTCACCGGCTGTGGATACCCGGGGAGTGGGGAGTGGTGTTTGTACCCGCGAAGCGTCATCTCGGCCACCAGGAACTCGTGACGCATGGCAAGCGCCCCGGGAGACGCCGCCCAGCGCAGGGTCTCGGGGTGCCTCGAGTATCCCTTCTTTCCATTGACAATAATGGAGAACATCCCATGGAGCTCCCGGTGTTCACCCAGGAGGCTCTGCCGATTCAAATATCCCGGGTGCACGTCCCAGATCCGCATGAGAGTCCTTTCCACAAAGGTAAAAAACATCCGCTGGAACAGGGCGCGGACCGATTATTTTCCACCCTTGACCAGCGATGCCTGCTTGTTGTTCCCGAAGGTGTCCCAGTGGAGTTTTTCAGGCTTCCACTTGTCTTTGGGCTTGTCTGTCCCCTTGGGGAAACCAACGGGGATAACCGCCAGGGGAATAATGTGGTCCGGCAGGGAGAACAGTTTCTTTAAATACTCCACCCGGGATTTTCGGGGATAGACCCCGGTCCACACGGCGCCCAGACCCATCGCCTCTGCCGCCAGTAAAATATTCTCGATGGC
>JAHJLU010000288.1 GCA_018821745.1 Myxococcota bacterium
GACGGGTTTGGGGACGTGCCCCACGGCGCCCCTCTGGAGGGATTTTGTGGTGAACTCTTCCACGGAGGCCATATGAACGGGGATGTGGCGGGTTTTCATATTGTCTTTGAGGGCCGTCAGGACCTCCCAGCCGTCCATGCCAGGGAGTCGGATGTCGAGGATAATTCCCGTGGGTGAGTGGCTCTGTGCGAGGGCAAGTCCATCTTCACCATTTGGAGCGGCGATACACTTCAGCCCCCGCTCGTGGCATTTGGTGCACAGCACCTTGGCAAAGTTGGCGTCGTCTTCGATGACGAGGATAACCTGATCTCCTGGGGCAATGGTGTCCCGATCGTCTGGAATATGGGCTGCGCTCCGTGGGCTGACAGCTCCCGGAGTGGTGTCAGCGGGAACGCTGGGCGCGGGGTTGGAGGCATCCGCCGGAACCTCGGGCTCAAAACGGTGCGCCGGTTCCACCGGTGGCGGCTGTCGCTTCGGGGTCCTGGTGGGGATATGGAGAGTGAAGGATGAGCCCTTGCCCAGGGTACTCTCCAGCTCGATGGCTCCGCCGAGGAGTTTGGCGATCTCCCGGGAGATGGAGAGCCCGAGCCCTGTGCCTCCATGCTTGCGGGAGATACTGCCGTCGGCCTGCTGGAAGGCCTCAAAGATGAGACTCTGTTTGGTCTTGTCGATCCCCATCCCTGTATCGGTGACACTCACACTCAGGGTGGTGTTCTCCTGGAGGCCGACCGGGAGCCTTTTTTGCCCCGAAGGTTGGAAAAAGCGCACGGTGATCCCGCCGGCAGCGGTGAACTTGATGGCGTTGGAGAGCAGGTTCTTGAGGATCTGCTCCAGGCGTTTGCGGTCAGTGTTGATCAAGACGGGGGCGCCCTCCTGGACGATCACCCTGAGGTCAAGCGCCTTCTCCCGGGCGAGATGGCCGAAGCTTCCTTCAATGGAGTGGGTCAGATCAGTGAGGGCCACGTCGGAGAGCTTGAGATCCATGCGCCCCGCCTCGATCTTCGCCAGATCCAGGATCTCGTTGATGAGCTCCAGGAGGTCGTTGCCGCTGCCGAGAATAATGGTCGCGGCCTCCACCTGGTTCGGAGTGAGGTTCCCCTCGCGGTTGTTGGAGAGCGACTGGGCGAGGAGCAGGAGGCTGTTGAGGGGAGTCCTGAGTTCATGGGACATGTTGGCCAGGAACTCGGACTTGTATTTACTGGCAATAGCCAGCTCCTTCGCCTTGGTCTCGATCTCGCCGCGAGCCTGCTCCACTTCTTGTTTTTGCCGCTCCAGGAGCCTGTTTTTCTCTTCCAGCTCCTCATTGGTAACCTGGAGCTCTTCCTGCTGGGCCTTGAGCTTTAGCTCGGACTCCTTGAGCCGGTATGATTGTTCTTCCAGCTCTTCGTTGGAGGTCCGCAGCTCCTCCTGCTGGGCCTGGAGCTCTTCCTGCTGAGCCTGGAGCTCCTCGGAGAGCTGCTGGGCCTCCTCGAGCATGGTGGCCTGAACAGCCCGCGCTCTGGCGCTCTGCAGGGCCATGGCGATGCTCTCCGAGACTTCATTGAGGAGTATCTCCCCCCCCCCGTCGAAGGCCTCAAGCGTGCCGAACTCGAGGACGGCGTGGACCTTTCCCACATGAACAACGGGGTAGATATAGATGTTTCGGGGTGGAGCCTCCCCGATTCCCGACTCGATCCTGATGTAATCCCGGGGGACAGCGGTGATGAGGCAGGGTTTACCTTCCAGCAGGACCTGCCCGACGAGCCCTTCCCCCTCCTGATAGCGTTGGGGCTGTGTTGCGCGGGGCCGGTGGGCATAAAAAGCCTCAAGGGCTACAGAGGCACTCTCCTGCCGAAGGTAGAAGAGCCCCGTCTGGGCCCCAAGCTGCTTGCACAAATAGGTGATCACATTGCGGGAGAGCTCCGTGATGGACTGGTCCTTGCGCAGCAGATCCGAGAGCTCCTCCTTGCGGAGCTTGAGGATGCTCTGCTTTTTCAACAGGAGCTCGGCTCTGATGCGGATGAGGACCTCGTGGAAGGAGGCGGCGACCGCCTGAGCTGACTCTTGCACCTTCTCCGTGTAGGGCTCGGGGTCTTCTTTTGCCATTAGGAGCATTCCCTCTGCTCCTTCGTCCCGCATAAGGGGGATCCCCATGAGGGAGGAGAGCCCCACCTCGCCATTTTTCCCCGGGAGCGCCGGGCGGTGAATGATGCAGAGCTCCGGCCGCTGTTGTATCTTCTCCCACACCTGATGGATGTCGGATTCGGAGAGATCGCCCTGGCTCCCGGGATTTTTTACACCTCCCAGGAGGATAGGTTTTCCCGCCTCATCGGCTTCACAGGCACAGCCGACGTCGCTGCCCGTGAGCTCCATGATGGCCTTCAGTGCGATCTCTGTTACCAGCCATGGGTCTTCGATGCTCAGCGCGCTCCGGAATATTCGGTTGGCCGCGGCGCGAACCGACGCCTGTCGCTCCATCTCCAATTCGATCTCGCGGCGCCCGGTGATGTCCATGGAGACCCCGATGATGCCCTTGATGACACCCTCCTCGTTGACATAGGGGATCTTGCTGGTGGAGAGCCAGCGAACCCCCTCGGGGGTCTCCCACTTCTCATCTATCCCAATTTTGGGGACTCCGCTGCGGATGACCGCGAGGTCGTCATCGAAATAGGCCTGGGCCATATCCGCGGTATAGAGCTCCCACATGCTCTTCCCTTCTATCTCGGATTTTGCGAGGCCGTGGGCGTCGGCCACAAACTTGTTGACGCGGAGATACCGGTTCTCCGTGTCTTTGTAAAAGACGAGCCCCGGGATGGAGTCCATGATGATGGTGAGCTCATCGGAGAGGAGTTTAAAGGATTCTGTCTGCTTATTCAGGGCCAGGGTGCGCTGCAGTACTTCGGCCTCGAGGTGCTCCTGGTGCTGCAAAAGTGCTTCTTCCGCGGTGCTCCGCGAGACGTACACCCCGATGAGATCGGCGACGGTGTTGATGAGGTTGCGCTCCTCGATCAGGAAGGGACCTTCGGCTTCCGGGGAGTGGGTCTCGGTATACCCGACCACGACGCTCCCCACCGCATTCCCCCCGCTGATTATGGGGGCGGTCATGACGTCGACGCAGCTGCCCATGTCTCCGGTCTCATAGAC
>JAHJLU010000289.1 GCA_018821745.1 Myxococcota bacterium
ATGTCCTGTCAGCCCGGGGACGAGCCGGGTTGGGCACCTGTCGCCCGTTTCTCCATGGATCCGCTCTATGTCACCACTACCCAGGCAGTGACGGTGACCTTTGACGGGAGGAAGTCCTGTGACGCACTTGATAATCCCGAGCTGTGCGACAACACGGAAGATGGTGACGGGTGTCCCTCCACCTGTCCCGGCGGGATCGAGTATTCGTGGGATATCCCCGGGGCAGTGGGTGCGATTACACCCCTGAAGTCCAATTTCTCCATGGTGACCGCATCGGTCAGGATTACACGGCCCGTATCCATAACCCTTACCGTTACAGACTGTGACGGGCTGAAGGCGACCAAATCCCTCACTCTGGGAGTCTCTGTGCCCTGAGTTGATTGTGCCAGGATTTTATTTTTTGGGTTTATAGAGGCTTCGTTTGACGTTGCGGATTTTTCGATTGGGGTGGCGTGGATCCGGTGGAGCGATGAGCATCTCCGTCGTGACGCAGCCGTAGGAGGGAAACAGCTTTCTGCACTGGGAGACTACCTTGAGGGCTTCACTCTTTGAACGGGCAGCCAGCAGCGTGCCGGCTCTGTCCAGGGCGCGGGCGCGAACAAAGCCGGGGAGGTTCTCCCTGAGCACCAGGGACTGAAACAGGGTGATTGCATCTCTGGTTTTACCCTTCATGACGAGCAGCTCACCCTGGGCGAGGAGGTACTCCCCCTTATGGGGGCTGAGCTTCAATCCCTCCTCCAGAATTTTTCCGTAGAGGGTTGTCTGGCGATCATGGGACAGAGCCTCAAGGAGGGTGAGCCTCGTCTGGTGATCGTCGACAAACTGTGCCAGGGCGCGGGTCAGTGTGCGCTTTGCGGGACCGTATTTACGCAGAGCAAGTTGTGCCCGACCCTTGAGGAGTAAGAGGGACTGTTTCTCCCGGGGAGTTTTTGCCAGGGGCATCCCTTTTTTTACGGCAACAAGAACATCGGTCGCGCTGTTGAAAATGTGCGCCGCCCTGGCTCGCAGTTCCCAGTATTCGAAGGTTGTCCCCAGGGAAGTCTCCAGTTCCTTGAGGATGAGGAAGGCACTCCTCCCGTAGCCCAGGCTGATGTAAAGCCGGGCCTTCTTCATAACGTCCCGGGGGATGGTCATGACCGGAAGTTGAGCCTCCACCTTTTTGATCACGCTCTTGACCGCAGGTGCCGGTTTTTCAACCGGTGGGGGATTCACTGGGGGGGTGGCTGCGGCAACCATGGGCGCCGCCGGGGAGGAATTCATGGCGCTGGCGGTGGAAGGACTGGAGTGAGAGGAGGGCGGGATTTCCTTGGTTTTGCACCCGGAGGCAGCGAAAACCATTAAAATCATAAGTGTTGTTTGTTTCATGGGACCTCCCGAAAAAAACCATACCACCGATCTGGGGGAAAGACCAATTTGTCTTCCTGTTGCCCTCTTTAGCAGAAAATTGAATAGAGTGTGGAAAAAGATAGGGTATTGAGCCATTGTATAATAGGGTTTATTATGAGTGATTGCGTAACCGCCCCTCGAGATGACCATGGCAACATCAAAGGAACATAGGAGAAAACCAGACCGCCTCTTGGCTGCTCTGCTTCTTGGGCTGTTGCTCCATGTGGGACTTATGGCACTGCTCTCGTGGCTCATGGGTTTCTCTCCCCCGGAGCCAAAGGTAAAAAAAGAGAAGCGGGTGGTGGTGGGTCTTCAGTTGCCCCGGTCTTCAACCAAAACCCACACGGTTCCACCCAAAAAAGAGGTGGAGAAGGCACCCGAGACCGATTATGTGAGCACGGTCAACTCCAACCCCGTAAATGAGACGGTGAACCGGACCCCTCGAAAGCATGTTCCCAGAAGGACAAAGAAACCGAACCCACGCCCTGAGAAACCCAAGAAACAGACCACGCCGGCTAAAAAAGAGCCCCGGGAGGCCCCGAAAAAACCGGGGGAGGTTGCTGTGCGGTCTGTGAAAAAGGTCCCTCAGGAGGCGAAGAAGGGGAAGGCCCTCAAATTGTTCCCTTCGGAAAAAGCGGTGGAGAAGATCCTCGGGATCTCCAGCAATGAATACGTACCGGGCGTCAAATCGGGCAAAGAGACCGTCCTTAAAACCAAAAAGTGGGTCGGGGCCAGTTTCTTTCTGCGGGTCAAGGAGGCTGTCTCCCAGGTATGGGACCCGGGGACTGTCTATAAACTCCATGATCGCGATGGCAGTATTTACGGATTCAAGAGCTGGTTCACGGTGCTCAAAATCACTCTGGACACCAAGGGGCGGATCAAACGTATCTTCATCTCCAAGAACTCCGGCCTCCCCTTTCTGGATCAGGAGGCGCTGCGGGCGTTCAAGGTTGCGGCCCCATTCCCCAATCCCCCAAGGGAAATTGTTGATCCCAAAACCGGCCTCCTCACCTTCAGTTTTGGTTTCCTGGTGGAGGTGAACCGGAAAATGGAATTCAAACTCTTTAGATTCTGACGAAAAGAGACACGCAATGTGGGACAGACCCCTTGAGTACGCCGTAATTGAAATAACCAATCGATGCAACCTTCGCTGCGCCTTCTGCGCCTCCAACTCGGGTCAGGCGCGTCCAGAATCCTTTTCCCTTGAAGAATGGAAAGAGGTGCTGGTCCAGTTGGCCGAGCTCGGTGGGCGAGAGATCACCCTCATCGGTGGGGAAATTTTTCTCTTCCCCCAGTGGGAGGAGGTGGCTCGCACCGTTGTGGAGCTGGGTATGGAGCTGGTGATTATCACCAACGGGCTCCTGGTCAATGATGACATCTACGAGCGGATGACCGCGATCCCCGTGGCGACCTTCGGGGTGAGCCTCGACGGTCCCAATAAGGATGTCTATAAAAAATGCAGGGGAGTGGACGGCTTTGACCGGGCCCTGGCACTGCTGAAGAGACTGGTGGCCGATGGATACCCCCAGGTGAATGCGGTGACCACCTTCACCAACGCGAATTTTTTCGCATTCGACGAGTTTGGTCCCCTCCTGGAAAATACGGGGATCACCTGGCAGATCCAGATTGCCAATGCGGTCTCCCAGCGCTTTGAGCCGGAGCTCGCATTCTCCACGGCCCAGTATGCCCTCGCAACCGAGAAGATCTCAACGCTGCTCCTCGAGAGAAACGAGACCCTCTATCTGGCGCCCATGGATGATTTTGGCTATTTCCCCTTTGACGGTGCACTGCAGAATTATCATAGACACTGGGAGGGCTGCCAGGGTGGGCTCTCCGTGGTGGGCATCAGGTCCAACGGGGATCTGCTGCCCTGTCTCTCCATGGGAGACCCCTTTATCGTTGGGAATCTGCGGGAAATTTCCCTGGAGCAGGCGTGGCATTCATCCGAAGTTTTTTCTCTCTTTCGAAACAAGGAAAAAAATCTGACCGGTGAATGCGCATTGTGCCCCAAGGCCCTGGACTGCAGGGCGGGATGCAGCGCCATGGCCTTCACCAGCACCGGCTCGGTTCATGACAATCGCTACTGCATGCGAAGGATCAGTGTGGACCGGGCTCTCCTGGCCATGGATGGTCTGAACCCCTTGGGATTGTAATAGAAACCCGAGAAAAGACCCGGGCAGAAACAATCAGAAGAGAATAATGCGCAGGAGGAGATCGTTGAACTCCTTCTCCCGCTTTTCGCAGATGCCCTTGACCTTGAGCTTTTTATCCTTGGCGCTCATCTTGGCGATACTGCACGAGAAGGTGAACAGCAGTCCCCGCTGTCCATGCTTGATATGCACCATGGAGATCACCTTCTTTTTCCGCTTTGCACGGTAGGAGATACCCATGGGCTTTCCCATCACCACGAGGTGGCTCCTGGAGATGATCTTGAATTTTCTTTTCTTCAGGTAGTTCAAAGACCACTGGGCCCACTTCTTTTCGTCCATAGTCGGTTCGAGGGCCTCCGTGGCAAAAATAATCCGGGCGCCCACGGGGTGAAGCAGGATGGTTTTTATGGTGGAGATGGGATTGAAGGAGCCGCGAAGCCAGTTCCGCGGGAGGGGAAACCGCACCCCGTAGTTTTTGAAGATGGCCCAGTTATTGGAGACCGCCTGTGCCTTGTATGACCCCAGGAGGGTGACACAGAAGATCAGAAGAGCCAGGGGGCGCACTGACATGTGCCTACCAGGTTTTTACCAGGAAGGGAGTGATCTCTTCGGTTTCCGAGAGGGCGCTGCTGGCCGTATTGCTGGCTTTCTGGGCCCGTGCCAGGACAAAGCGCAGGTGTCCGAGGAACTGGTTGATCATGTCGAAGGAGAGGTTCCCCATGTTGGAGACCTGGAAAAATTTATTTTCGAGATCATCTTTGCAGTTGTAAAGGATGTATCCGAATTCCTTCATCTGGGAGTAGAGATCCGTGAAGTTGATGTACTCGGGAACTTTGACAATGGAGAGGGTGTTGGATTCGTTTCCGAAGTTGGTCAAAAATTCAAATCCCAGATCCAGAAAGCCGTTACGCATAAAGGCTTTTTTCTGTTTGTACATGGCAAGGCGTTTTTCCAGCGTATCTTCCAGGAGCTCATCAATGGCGGCATCGAGGGCAAAGAAGCTGGAGACAGCAGGCGTAAACGGGGTCTGCTCCTGCTCAGTTGCATATTTTCTATAGCGACGAAGGTCGAGATAGTAGAGCCGGGGTTCAATGGTCTCCATTACTTTCCACGCACGGCTGTTTACGCAGACAAAGGCGACGCCGGCGATGGCGTGGATGGCTTTATTGGCTGAGGAGAGGCAGACGTCGATGTTGTCGCGAACGACATCTAAATCTTCAGCGCCCAGCGAGGAGACTGCATCGACGATGAAAAGTGCATTGTATTTGCGGCACAGGGCGCCGATGGCGTTGATGGGGTTGAGCAGCCCCACCGAGGTCTCATGGTGGGCCATCATGACGGCGGCGATCTCGGGATCTGCCGCAAGTTTTTCCTCGATGAGGTCCACGTCGACGTTGTTGGCCCAGCCGAAGTTGCACTCTACGATATCCATTTTATGGACATTGGCGACCTCGAGGTAGCGCTCACCGAAAGCACCGTTGACGATGATGAGAACTTTTTTGTTCCTGGGGATGGCGGAGGCGATGGAGGCCTCAATAGCTGACGTCCCGCTGCCGGTGATGGGGAGCACTTCATGCTCTTCGTTACCGCGGAAGACACTCTTGAGCTTGCTCCGAAGATTTTCCACCAGAACCGAGAAGTCGATGTCCCGGTGACACATGTCGTGGTGAACCAGGGCAGCCTTTACCCGGGGGCTGGTGAGCACGGGCCCCGGGTTGAGGAGCACGTAGCTGCTGGCTTTTTTATTGTAGTTGAGGATTCCTTCGATGTAGCCGAGTACGCGGGTGGAATCGTCATGGGTTCTATTCATTTCATCACCTCAGTGGGAGTTCGGGTTTAGCCAAAATACTGCTGCTCTCTGGCTGCAAATATTGGGCCAAATTCTACTGGGCCAGAATAAATAGTGATGCGTCCCGCGGTTGCAATAAAAAAATGAAAGCAATTGAAAATATTGGTTAATAAAAATGCAAGGGGGGTACATGGTCAGGGACGCAAAGAGATGAGCGGTATGGATTTCCTCTCTCCTTGAAAAATCTGTCAGAATTCTAACACCTGTTTAACAGCAGGTGAACACAGTGTCATGCACGTTCAATCAACCATAAAATCCGCTCACTCCATGACTTTTGGAGAAGGAGCCGCAGGAGGACTGTCGCGGGAAAATGGGGAACCCGCCCCAAGAGCGCTGCCCGAGTCAGGAGTATGGTCCCCCGAGGGAGGAGGGAGAGATCCTCCCTCGCCGGATCTGCTCCGAGCTCTCCGGGGAAAAACAGATCCACGAGTCCCGTTGCGATTTGAAAACTGGCTGTTAACCCCCAGCTGTTGCAGAGAATCTCCGCACGCTTGAGGGTGCCGGGGTATGAGCGCTCCAGGAGCAACAGGTCGAGGGCCCACAGTGGTGGATGGAGGAAAGAGTGATTTCGGGCGTGGAGGATGGCAAAGGCGGCGTGGTGCTCCGGTGCAGGTCGCCACAGGGTGCTGTCGCCAAAGGGGACAGGTTCGCCCGAAGCTATCAGGGCGCGTATAATGGAGGGATCGTCCGAGAAATCCCTGGTGGTGGCGTAGTGGAGCTCCACAGTGGGGCTGCCGGCCTTGTTCAGCGTGACGTGGATGGGAGTCCTGATGGGAGGGGTGGTGCTTACATAACCCAGGTCCAGAAGAAGGTTCAGACATTCTGCGAAGGAGGGGCTCTCCACGAATAGATCAATGTCCGAGAAGGGGCGGGAAAAGAGGGTCGGGTAGACATCGGTGGCGAAGGCCAGCCCCTTGACGACAACGTGGGGGATTTTCGCTTCGCTGAGGGTGTCAAACAGGGAATAGCACGCTTCCAAATGAGAGAGGAGCCGGTACTTCCAGGCCACCAGGGAGCGCTTGTATTGATCTTTGGCGACGCCGGTTTCACTGAGATAGGGGAAAAAATGGGGATCAGAGATGACGCACTGATGTGGCCGTGGCCAGGGAGCCGTCATGGGAGTTTTCCTTTCTCCCGTAAAATCTGGCGATAGAGTGCAAGGGTTTGCTCTGCCACGCTGGTGACGTCATGGATGCTGGAGATCTCGCGGCGAATAGCGGTCATGTCGCGCCGGGTCTTCATCTCCTGGAGGATGCCCCGGGCCAGTGCCAGAGAGTCGCGCGGTGGAACGAGGGTCCCGAAGCTCCGGATGACATCACGGGTTGCGCCCACATCTGTGGCAACCACCCTGGTCCCGGCGGCGAGAGATTCCACTACGACCCCGGGGGTTCCTTCTGTTGAGGAGCCCAGGAAGGTGAGGTGGGAGGAGCCGTAAATGGCGGCCGTGTCGGAGCGATATCCCAGAAAATGGACACGGTCTGACACTCCAGCCGCTTGAACTTTGGCCTTTATCGCATCAAGGAGGGGACCATTTCCCACAAGACAAAGGTGCCATGGAGTCCCGGGTTCCAGGCGCATCAGGTGGGCGAAGGCGTCGATCACGTTGGGGTGATCCTTTGGCGGCTGGAAATTGGCGACCACCGTGAGGATGACGGCGTCCGCCGGGAGATTGAGCTCCTGGCGGAGAAAATACCGCTTCCGTGTTTTTAAGAATGGTTCCAGCAGGAAGGGGTTGGGGATGGTAATGACTTTTTTGGGCACCGTGAGCCGAAACAGATCGGTGATGTGGGGTTCCAGAGAGGCGCCAATGGAGACAACCCTGTCGGTGAAGTGGTTTGTCAGGCGCTCCAGGTTGAGAAAGAGGGGGCGAATGAGGGCGGTCTTGGGACCAAAAAAATTGTCGTAATAGACCAGCCCGTGGTAGGTCCTGAGGATGGCGGGCGTGCCCAGAATCATACCGGCCATGCGTGCCAGCAGACCGTCCTTGGACTCGTGGGTGTGGATTACGTGGGGGTTGAATTTTCGCAGCTCCCGGACCATCTTCCACAGCGCGATGAGATCCAGGTGGGGATAAATGTTCCTCTTCATCTGGGGGATATACACGGAGGGTACCGGGAGGGCATCCTCGAGGTAGCTGCTGTTTTGGGGATCCCACTTGTCGCGGCTTCCGTAAAAAACCCAGGAGGTAACCTCCTCGTTGTTCATGTGTTGTGCCAGCATGACCGTGCGGTAGGAGGGTCCGCCGGCGAGGCGGGTGATGGTGTGGGCAACTCTCAGCATAGGGTTCTCCGGGTAAAGTCTTTGAAATATCAATTTCAATCTTTACCATCTGGGACTTATATGGCAAGTAGGAAAAACGCAACTTTTCCAACGCTCACTTGTTTTACAGAAGGTCCGAAATAACCGGATCCCGTGGGAAAATTCTCCTGGGGTTTATTAACCACCTATGATCAATATTATTTTCGCTCTTGCCGTCCTCCTGGTCTTTGTGC
Organism: Myxococcota bacterium; assembly: GCA_018821745.1. Taxonomy (GTDB): domain Bacteria; phylum Myxococcota_A; class Polyangia; order HGW-17; family HGW-17; genus SZUA-580. The sequence continues at coordinate 7,878 of JAHJLU010000289.1, forward strand.
CCGTGGCCTCCTATTTCACGCGGCATTTTTCTGCGGGGGAGCGATCCGTGCTTATGCGTGTTCTTTTTCTCGGGCTGGTGCTCCGGGTGGGGCTGGTTTTCCTCTTCTCCGTGACCATGCCCGATCCCCGGCCCCTCTCCCCCGACGCCTCCAGTTACGCCCGCAGAGGCAAAGATCTGGCCGCCTTTGTGGATAAAAGCTTGATCATGTCGAGGAATCTGCGTTAGAAGAGTAATAAGTACAGGAAGTTTGACCGCATATGACCGAACCAAGCAGCAACCCCTTTGAATTCCAGGGTCCCAAGGAATCCTCCATGGGAATCGACTGGAAACGGGCCATACATATATTTCAGCGCTATTTCTGGATTGTGATCCTCTTTGGCGCCGCCGGCCTTTCCCTGGCCTATGTCTCCACCAAACGCCAGATCCCCCTCTATCGCACCCAGGCCACGGTGATAATCTCCAGCCAGCTGCCATCCTACCTGGGATCCCAGCTCAAGAGCAACCTCAGCGACATCACCGAGGACTACTGGAACGAGAAGCGGTACCTGGAGACCCAGTTCGAGATCATCCGGAGCTCCCAGTTGTCCCTCTTCACCGCCCAGCGCATGAAGCCCCAGCATCTCTTCAGGATGTTGGGGACCCCCCAGTTCTCCCAGCGGGAGCCTACCCCCCTTGAGCTCCAGCGGGCCGCCGCCATTATCCGCGGCTCACTTCAGGTCGTACCGCGCTCCGAGAGTCGCATCGTGGGCATCATGGTTGTCCACAGCGACCCCTTCCTGGCCAAGGTCATGGCCAACGCCGTGGCCGACTCCTACATAGAAGAGAACCTCAAGCGGCGCCTCTCCTCCACCAAGAGCGCCTCCACCTGGCTCGACAAGCAGCTCGGTGTCCTGCGGGACAAGCTGGATAACTCGGAGAAGCTGCTGTATAAGTTTAAGATAGACAATAAAATCATGGATATTTCCCTGGATCAGCACATGAAGACAGTCTCCGCGGTGATCCTCAACCGGACCATGCAGGTGGAAAAATACTCCACAGAGCTCCTTTTAGTGGAGACAAAATTACAGAAGTACCGGAGCCTGCGAAAAAAAGATCCCGCCTCGGACGCCGCGGGGGATTTCCTCCACTCCGCATCGGTCGCCGCCCTTCGGACCGCCTACTACGATATTATCGGCAAGCTCCAGGCCCTCAAGGTCGATCTGCTGGAGCGAAACCCCCTGATCCTCAAGCAGGAGAAGATGGTGGAGTTGAGCAGGAAGAATCTCCGCAGCGAGCTTCAGCTCATGGATGTCACACTCAGCGCCGAGTACAGCGTGGCGGTCACCAACCTGGGGACCATGAGAAAGTGGCTTGATTCGACCCGGGAAGAGGCTCTGGCCCTGGGCAAGGTGGAGATCGAATACAAGAAGCTGGAGCGGGAGCGTAACGAGACGACCAAACTCTATGAGCTGGTTTTGGCCCGGCTCAAGGAGACCGGCCTCGCCGAGGAACTGAAGACCAACAATATCCGAATGCTCGACCCCGCGGTTCAGCCCCGGGTGCCCTTCAAGCCCGTCCTTGTATTGAACCTGGCTCTGGGGCTCGCGCTGGGTCTGTTTCTGGGCATCTGCGTCCTGATTCTGCTCTATTATCTCGACAACACGCTGAAAAGCCAGGAAGAGGTGGAGCAGTACCTCCACGCCTCCTTCCTCGGGCACATCCCCCTCATGCCCCACCACATGCTCAATACGCCGGAGTATGATCTTTTTATTTTCAACCACCCCCGGTCGTCCATAGCTGAGTCGGTCCGGTCCATCCGGACCAACATCATGTTTATGTCCCCCGATAAGCGGATCAAGACCCTGGTGGTGACCAGCGCCTCTCCCCTCGAGGGCAAGACCACCCTCTCCTCCTACCTGGCCATCTCCATGGCCATGAGCGGCGAGAAGACCCTCATCGTTGACGCAGATATGAGAAAACCCAGGATTCACAAAGTGTTCTCCATGAAACCCCAGCACGGGTTTTCTTCCCTCATTGTGGGGAAATCCACCTACGACGAGGCCATCTTCGAGACCCACATCCCCAACCTTTTTGTTCTCCCCTGCGGGCCCATTCCTCCCAACCCGGCGGAGCTTCAGCAGTCGGACCACTTTGATGTTGTCTTTGAGGGGCTCAGAGACCGTTTTGACCGGATTGTTTTTGACTCTCCTCCCGTGGGTCTGGTGGCTGATCCCGCCATTATCGGACAGAAAGTCGACGGGGTGATTGTGGTGACGCGCTTCGGGCAGACCACCCGGCACATGCTCAAAAACGCCTTCCAGGTCCTCTCCCGTGTGAAGATAAATATTCTCGGGGGGATCATGAATTATGTGGACGAGAAGCGGTGGGGACAGCGTCGCTATTACTCCAAGGCCGGACAAAAGGGTCGCTACGGGTACTACTATCAGTCCAATTATGGCTATTATGGGGAAGGTGACCCTGAAGAGCCCGCGGCCAAACCCCAGCAGGGCAAAGAAGAATTGCACAAAAAGTCCCCGGAAAAAAAGAAGAAATAGGACTCTTTTGTTATTCCTGGGAATCGGCTGCCGGTGAGCCCATGGGTGTTCTCTGGGCCTTTGCCCCTTTTTTCAAGCCCAAATGATTTTGCTGTGAATTTTCCAGAGGGCTTTTCGGTTGAATAGATGCCTTGTTTCGGGGTAGAACTCTGAGCGGTATGGCAGTCAACACGGTACTGTCCAAAGATGAACTGACCACATTTTAGCAAGGGTCAGGCAGTGGGTTTCCTTTTGGGGGATCCAGAACACAAAAGCATCGAAAGGCTTTCAAATAATGAGAACGCGAATATTCTCTCTTTTTGCCATAGTGTTTTTAGGGTTTGTTACCCCGGTCCAGGCACAGGGACAGGTTGGAACATCAAAGAACTCCTTTATGAACATGAAGTTAACCATACTTTATGTGATCCACCGCTACGTGGCTCCCGATCGTATTGATCCCTCCAAAATGTTCTTTTCCGGCCTCATGGGGGCTGCCAAAGGGACTCCTGAGGTGATGGTTCGCAAGAAGGGAAACACGATTACCGTGAGCGTGGGGAGCAAGAATCTCACGGTCAACGGCAGCATCGCCTCCCCCATTTATCTTGTGGGAGCCTTTCAAAAGGTATTTGATTTTCTGCAGAAAAATCTCCCTTCAGATGTAAAGATCGATGACATTGAGAACCGCATGATCGCGGGAATGCTTGAGACGCTTGACCCCCATACCAATTTCCTCCCTCCCGACCTGTTCAAGGAGCTCACCATCCATAACTCCGGGGCCTTCGGCGGACTCGGGATTGTGGTCGCCGTCTGCGGAGGGAAGCTCTCGGTTCTCAAAGTGTTGCCCGGGACTCCGGCCTCCAGAGCCTCCCTCGAGCCCGGGGATGCCATCACCCGGATCGACGGCCAGCCCACGGAGAATCTCACCCTCAGCGAGGCGGTCAAGAGACTGCGTGGAGAGCCCGCATCGGCGGTGGGCGTGGAGATTTCCCGAAAGGGGTGGAAGAAACCCAAGACCTTTTCCATTATGCGGGAGTCCATTGCCTATGACTCTGTGGTGCACAAGACCATCTCCGTGGGGAAGGAAAAAGTCGGATATATTAAAATTAAATCCTTTCAGATACCCACGGGACGCCAGGTGAAGAAGGCCCTCAAGAAGATGACCGGGGACGGGGTCAAGGGCGTTATTCTCGATCTGCGGGGAAACGGGGGCGGGCTCCTGGGAGCGGCCATTGAGGTGACTGATTTGTTTTTGGATTCCGGAACAATTGTGGCTCAGGTCGCAAAGAACAGGGAGAAAAACCTCCGCCATGAGCGACGGGCTAACATGAGCAGCACCCTCTTTCGGGGTCCTCTGGTGGTGCTGGTGGATCAGGGCAGCGCCAGTGCTTCGGAGATCGTGGCCGGGTCCCTTAAATACTCCGGTCGGGCGCTGGTCCTGGGACGACGATCCTTTGGAAAGGGTTCTGTCCAGGATGTCATCACCTACTCATCCGATGCCGCGCTGAAGATTACCATCGCCCAATATCTGACCTACGGCGATGTCTCCATTCAGGGGAGCGGTATCGAGCCCGACATTCAACTCCAGGATGTGCAGCTCGATCCCAAAAACAGGGGAAGAAAGGTGATCTATTACACATCGGGGTTTGAATCCACCACAGAGGCGTCCCTCAAGGCGGCCCTCAAGGCGGCCAGGAAGAAGCGGCTGGATAAATCACTCTATACGGTTTATGCCCTGGCGATCCCCGCCAGGCAGATGTCCTTCAAATGCCGCTATTGCGGGCTCGACCCCGACGATCCGATTCAGCGATCCCTGGAGGACTTCGTGGAGGACAGCGCGGTTAATCTGGGTAAGACCCTCATCACCAAATTCAAGGGAAAGAAATTCAGCCGCAAGCTCATGCTGGGGCAAACCAAAAGTATCCTCGCCGTGTTCTCAGCTAAGGAGGACAAGCGCATTGCTAGGAAGGTGGAGAAGCTCTTCGGTTTGAGCTGGAAAAAGGGGAACTCTTCAAAAGTACATGCAAAAGTGACTTTTGGCACTTCTGCCAGGGACTTCCCATCGAACTCCTGGGCGACCATGAACCTGTCTTTTAAAAATACTGGCAAGACGCCTGTCTACCGTGTGCGAGCCGTTGCAAAATCCACCAATCCACGGATTGATTTCCAGGAAGTGCTCTTCGGGATGGTAAAGCCGGGTCAGAAATTGACTCGCAGTGTCTCTGTTAAGATTCCAAAGGGTGTAAGCGCCCGTGAGGACAACGTGCAGTTCACCTTCTTCTCAGACCGAAAGCCCCTGGGGCTTGTTTCTCGTGGTCATGTGACCATTGTGGGCTCCAAACTTCCCAAATTGACCCTGACCTATCGTTTCTCAGACACGGTGAGGGGTGACGCCATGCTCGAGCCCGGGGAGACAGGTTTGTTTCATGTGACTATTAAAAACGAAGGGGACGGCCCCACGGGGGAGGCCAAGGTGCTCCTGAAAAATCTCGCCGGGACCCAGGTGGAGATGGTGAAATCCCGATTCGATATCAGTAGTTTAAAACCGGGTGCTTCCCGGAATATGACTTTCAAGGTGCGGGCGCTCCGTATTTCCGGTGATCTTTTCTGGAAATTTAAACTGGAAACCAAGGACTGCAACTTCGGGAATGATATGGAAATTCCGTGGTTTGTCAGGCGACGGGAGATTGCACCCTCAACAAAAATCTCTGCCAGGGGGCTGGTGCGACTGACTTCGTCAACTCCTGTGTACGATACCCCCTTCAAGACCTCCCGGATCCGTCAGATGTATGGTCTCAAAACCGGTCTGCACAAGGTGGCATACCGAATGGGCGACTTCTATGCGGTTTATGGTGTGAAAAAAGGGGAGTATCTGTACGTTCCCGTAAAGGGTGCACCTCTTCTGACCAGTGGAACCGCTGTCAAGCCTGTGTTGCTGCCCAATTTTACCGCACCCTCCATCACACTCAAAAATCCCCGTCTGCAGGTAAAAGGTCGAGTGACCCTCACCGGCACGGTCTCCGATGTGGACGGGATCCGGGATTTTTATGTGACCGTGTCCAACATTAAAAAGCGCGTTTTTACCGAGAAGGTGCACTACTTTTCGGGGAATGGTGTGAAAAAACACAACTTCAACGTCTCCGTGGCTCTAACGCCGGGAGTCAATATCCTGACTGTTTTTGCCCGGGATATTCACAAGGCCTCCTATTCAAAAAATGTGGTTGTTTACAGCCAGAAGTGATCACCCCTTGGGGTGATGTTCCCGGTGGGATCTTGATAAGTCTTCTCTGACAAGATGCGTATATATCTGGGTGGTTGAGAGGTCGGAGTGGCCGAGCATGACCTGCACGGAGCGAACATCTCCGCCCCGCTCCAGAATGTGAGTCGCGAAGGAGTGGCGCAGTTTGTGGGGACTCAGTGGTTTTTCAATCCCCGCGCCCCGGGCATACTCTCCGAGGATTTTCCAGAACCCCTGTCGGGTAATCTGGCGGCCCTGGCGACCGGGGAAGAGCCATGGGGAGTCGGTGTTCCCCCGGGTGTAGTGATCCCTGACACTCTCCAGATATCGGGTGAGGCTGGCCCTGGCTTTACGTCCGAAGGGGATGACTCGCATCTTCTCCCCTTTTCCTAAGCAATAAATAATATTATTGGAAAAATCAATGTCGGTCAGTTTGAGTGAGACCAGCTCGGAGACCCGCACACCCGTTGCATACAGCAGCTCTATCATGGCCAGATCACGGATGCCCTTCGCCTTTCGGATATCGATAACGGCGATCAGTTGTTCCACCTCTGTGGTGCTGATAACCATGGGGAGGGGTTTTCCGAATTTCGGGGTGCGTATGCGCAGGAAGGGGTTTTCCCTGATATGGTGGTTGACGGCGAGGAACCGAAAGAGGCCTTTCACCGCAGAGAGCACTCGTGCGCTGGAGCGCGCAGAGAGCTCTTCGCCAAGAAAACTGAGAAATTCCATGACATTGGCCTCGGTAATTTTGTCAAGATCATCGAGCCCGGCGTTCTCCAGAAAGCGAGCAAGCCTGCCCAGATCCCGACCATAGTTCTCAATGGTCTTCCGTGAGCGGCCCTTCTCGATTTTCAGGTACAGGAGGTATGATTCAAAGAGATCGTCTCGTTCCATGGGGGGACCATACCCAAAGGAAGCGGCTTCGTCAAAATTTGGATGGTTCAGGGACTATATGTCGCGGGAGAGCGTGGTGCGGCGGTAGAATAAAGACAAGGCCAGCAGGATCAGCAGTATTGAAGGGCTGGACCCCGATCTGGCGGGAATACTCACGGGATGATGGAGAATCAGGGCGCGGCTCTCAGAATAGTGAGGTGACCGGAGGCGGTGGGGCAGATGAGATCGTCGGTGCCGTCATGATCCATGTCGCCACTGGTGCACGAATCAAAGGGATAGAGGCTGATGCGTTCCAGGGCGGAGGAGGGTGTGAGCTCTGTGCCGGTGGAATAGAGCCAGACGACGCGAGAATTGTCGGAGCACAGGACCATGAGGTCCTGACCGAAGCTGGCATCGTGGTCCCCCGTAATAAAACTTTTCGGTGAACAATCCAGGGAAATGGAGGCCAGGTGCGTCAGGGAGGAGTCACTGAGGTCCACACCGTAGACATGCAGCGTTTTGGTTGCCAGGTGGGCGCATACCAGCTCGCTGATGCCGTCCCCGTCAATGTCCAGGAGGGCTATGGCGCTGGGAGATGTATAGGGGAGGTTTCCCACATAGCCTCCGGAGAAGGAGCCGGACCCGTTGTTGGTGAGGGAATAGACCGACGAGCCGTTGGCGTCGAGGACCAGAAAATCGGCTGAGGCATTGGCGTCCAGCGGACCCATGGCAAGCAGAGTGGGAGAAGTGCCAATGGGGAAAGATGCAGTGGTTGGTGTTGTCCCCCCGCTGATAACCAGCAGGGATGCGCTGTCCTGGAAGAGGACCGCTGTGTCGTAGTAAAGATCACCATCCAGATTGGCCTTGGAGATGATGGCAACCGGTGTGGTCCCCGGGGTCGTGATAGTGGTATTTGAAGACATCAACCCACCGGGATTTGCCACGATATTTGATTGTGTGGAGCCGCCGATGATGGTGACCAGATCCGGCGCGACGGGGTCGCCAATGGCGCCCACTGACCATATTCCCGGGGCGTTAAAGGAACTCACAGAGCCAACCTCTCCACTGCCGTCTCCGGCGGCGACAAAGATTCTGTCGTCGTAGGAGACGAGCACCGCGTCGTTGTTGCCGTCGGCGGTGAAGTCAACCACCACGCCTGCCTGGGCCAGGGCGGGGAGGGAATGTTGCGGGGGCAGTGGCAGGGAGATCCGGTCGGTGGAGAGGGTAAACCCGGCGGAAGACCCACCGGAGATCACCAGGTCAGCGATGAGATCGCCGTTGAGATCTTTCCACAGGATCCGCCCCGGCGGTGTATTCCATGCAACGTGATCACCGGTGGAGAAGGTCTTGTTTTTCTGATTGAGGTAAAATGAGAAGCCCGTCTGCCCCGAGACAAGGATGTCTTTGTAATTATTTTGGGTGGAGCTGCCCAGCTGGATATACGCTGCCTGCTCACTGAGTCCGGCGATGGTGGAGTCGAGGGAGAAGGAACCCGTGGCGGACTGATAATAGATCCCCACCTCGGGTGACACCGGGGTCTGCATGGTTTTGAGCACCACAATGTCCTGTCGACCGTCATTATTCATGTCGGCGATCTGAACATCGACAGGATAGGAGCCGGCGCTCAGGTAGGTGGATGTGAAGGTCCCGTTGCCGTTATTGGCAAAGACGGCGAGCATATTCTGCGTGTTGCAGACAACCGCGAGATCATCGCTTCCTCCGGGACTGAGGACTCCCCTGGCGATCCCCACAGGGCGTGTGCAGGTGGAGAGGGTCGTGGTGGAGAATGTCCCGGTGCCGCTGTTGACGAGAATTTTCATGTTATCGTTGTAAGGAACCAGCACGGCGATGTCGAGGCTGGAGTCCGAGGAGAACTGTCCCATGACGGCACGTCCGGCGTTTACACTGATCCCGAGGGAAGTACGGGTTGCGGAGCCGAAGGAGGGAAGCGCACCGGACTGCCTGGTAAATACGGCGATACGGCGGGCTGTTGTCTCAACCACCACCAGGTCATCGAGTCCGTCACCGGTGACATCGCCCACCATGGGGGAGCGGGGGGAAGTGAGGCCTGCGGCGCTCCAGGCGAGCTGGTAACCCAAATCGCGTCGGACATAGACATATACCGCCGAGTCCGTGAGGAGGATCAGATCTTTGAGGCCATCGCCATCCAGGTCTATCGCCGTTGATTCCTTTCCTGGACCGCCTGCGAAAAGGAAAGAGGGAGTCCCCAGGCAGAACTGCTGGGGATCGGACACCGCGTCACCGCAGGCGGCATCCTGACAATTTTCGCGGCATGCCCAGGGAGTGGTGTCGGAGTTGAGGCTGCCATCATCGCAGGTCTCTCCGCGTTCAGTGTCAATGGTTCCGTCGCCGCATGCATGAAGACAGTCAGCGGAGCACGCAATATCGTCGATGGTGTTTCCGTCGTCGCAAATCTCGACGCCCGTCTGAACGATGCCGTCGCCACAGGAGGCAACAGTGCAGACGTTGGTGCATGAGTCTGTGTTGATGTCGTTCCCGTCATCACATGCTTCGGTGAGATCGTCTACGATGCCGTCACCACATCCGGGCAGGAGGCAGTTCATTCTGCACACAGCCCCAGGCGCATCGGAGTTCAGGCCGCCTTCGTCACATTCTTCACCCGGGTCCAGGATGCCATCGCCACAACCTCCCTGCAGACAGGTGGTGCGGCACTCACTCCCCGGTTCATCGGAATTCTGAGAACCCAAATCACACTCTTCTGTGAGGGTATCCACCACGTTGTCCCCGCAGCGGGCAAAGGTGCAGTTGACTCGACATGCAGCGTTGGGAGCATTGGAGTTGTTCTCCCCGTTATCGCACTGCTCGCCCAGGGCGGTTTCCAGAACACCGTTGCCACAGCCCTCTATATCGGCGATCACATCCGAGTCTGTGGTTCCATCGGTTCCTGCATCGGGAACATAGAGATGATCAAAATCGGTTCTCCCGCAGGAAAGGGGCAAAATAATGCCAAAATAAAGGAATGGGAGGATTCGTACTGACATAGGGACTCCTGACGTCGCTCATTCTCACATGAAAACTCCCTTACAAATAGCACAAAAGGGCAATCAGTCCAAGATTTTGACGCGAAATGAATCGGGGATAGGGAAAAGATCCGACCAGGCAGTTGGCAGGAGGGCCTTAAACTCATGCGTCCCCAACTCTTTACTGCGGATCTTCAGTTCATGGGAGTGCAAAAAGAGCCGCTCCGCCGGCGCTCCCCCATACCAGAGATCTCCCAGAACAGGGAAGCCAAGATGCGAGAGATGAACTCGAATCTGGTGGGTTCTGCCCGTATGGAGCCGCAATGACAAAAGTTGAAAATCGTCTGTCAGTGGATGCGCTGAGAGCACCTCGGTGGTTGCGGGTTTGCCGCCCTGTGCAACGACATACCGCTCAGAAACATGGGGGTTTTGTCCAATGGGGAGAGAGATGAGCCCCAGGGGGAGATCTCCGGCCGGTACGATGGCCAGGTAGGTCTTATATACCTGTTTTGCGGTAAAGGCCTGGGTGAGTGACTTGGCACCATGGGGGGAGAGGGCGTAGAGCATGGCACCTGTCGTATGGGTATCGAGGCGCTGAACAACCAGTACCTCCTGGCCCAGGTGCAAGGAGAGAGCGTGGGAGAGAGTTCCCCGATCACCATAAGGCGTGGGCGCTGCGGGCCAACGGTAGGGCTTGTTAACAGCGACAATGTGTTTCCCCGTGTAAAGGATACACGAATCCCAGTCGATATCCGGAGGCATTGGTGGAATATCATAGGGAGCCTTGATTTTTGTCCCTGAAGGGAGGTGTCTTGAGGCGACCTTGACCCTGCTCCCGTTGACGAAAACCGCTCCATTATCGATAAGTTTTTTTGCTTTTCTTCGGGAGATGACCGTGGACAGGATCATGTCCAGACGCATGCCTGCCTGTTCATCGGTGGTGATAAGGGTGAAAAAATCTTCACTCATCGTCAACTCCTCCTTTTGAGGGAGGACCAGGCCAGAAGAAAGGCCCTCAGAAATAAAATACCGCAGAATCCCGCGGCGATGGTCAACAACCGTGCCCGCTGCGGGATGCCTCGATCCTGATAATCCCAGGCTCTGGTAAGCATGGTCCACCCCAGGAGGCCGAAGAATACCTCCTGGACCAGGTAGAATAGAAGAGAGAAGCCCTTTTCCGCTTCAGCCCAGCGAACGGAGACCTCTCCATAGGAGATCTTCTGGAGCATGTTTCGGAGCTCTGCCGGGAGGGCAAAGGCGTTAATGGCCAACTCCCGCATGGAGGCGATGGCCAGAGAAGAGGGATCAAGCCCGTACTTGATGGAAAAACGCTTGAGGTGAGGGATGAAAACTTCATAAATATCAAGGTTTGGTGCGGTTTCCGTGACGATCCCCATGAGCAGAAGAAAGGTTCGTTCCAGGAGTACCCACTCACGGGGAATATGGAACGTGCGACCAATATCCTTGAGGGTGATATTCAGCCGCTTGAGATCCGCGATGTGCTCCATTCCCTCACGGATGGAAAACTTGATGTTGCCCAGCTTGAGGTTCTCGAGGCCTATCTCCTGATGGAACTTGTCGTGGAAAAAGGAGACCACCCGGTCGTACACCCGGGGATCGGCTTCAATGGCGATGAACCCCATTTTTCGCATGGCCTTGATGAGTCCCTGGGTATCTTTTCTGACCCCCGACTGGACAAACTCCACCATTCCCTCACGGGTAGTCTCGGAGATCTCGCAGGCCGCTCCGAAATCGATGAAGACAATCTCGGGTCCCTGTCCTGGCCCTTGTCGCACCAGCAGGTTCCCCGGGTGGGGATCGGCGTGGTAAAAACCGTGATCAAAGAGTTGATGGGCAAAAGATTCAATAAGCAGTGTGGAGACTGTCTCCCCGTCGGTTCCCAGAGCCTCCAGCCCCTTTACATCGTTAATTTTAACGCCGTCAATGAATTCAGCCACCAGAACATGGGCTGTGGAATACTGGGCATAGAGCGCAGGAGCGGTGACCCCATAGAAGGAAGAGAAGTGATTTCGAAAGCGGGTCATGTTTTTTGCTTCTATAGTGAAATCAATCTCTTCTAGTAGAATGGAACGGATCTCTTCATAGATGCGATGGAGCTCCGCATCTGGAAAGAACAGGGAGATGAGGGAGACAATTCCTCGAAATGCTTTGAGATCCTGATCCAGAATGGCCTCGAGGCCAGGGTACTGGATTTTGACCACGACCTCTTCACCGGTTTTGAGCACCGCCCGGTGGACCTGCCCGATGGAAGCTGCGGCGATGGGTTTTTTGTCGATGGATTGCAAGATCGCTTCCGGTTTTTCACCCCATTCGCGCTGCAGCCGTTTTTTCATGAAGGAGTAATCCGTGGGAGTAA
>JAHJLU010000290.1 GCA_018821745.1 Myxococcota bacterium
CTCCCCGGGGGGTTAATAATCCGAAACGCGATCTGGGTGATGATACCGTTATTGTACGTCTTCTCAATCTCCCAGGTCGACTCGTCTCCGTCGGAGTTATGGAGTTCCTTAAAAATGATACCATTCTGAAATACTCTTTTGATATCAATAACGCCATCACGGTCAGAGTCCTGCTGGACTTCTTTCTTGATGCGGCCGGAGGTGTCGTAGAAGTAGAACAGATCCATGAGGCCGTCGCCGTTGAGATCCACTTCGCGGCAGGCCAGGGAGTTGTCTGCTCTGTAGTACTTTACGACTCCAATGGGGTTGACCCGGGTGATATACATCTCGACCCGGTTGAGCACCGGAGCACTCGCAGCGGCGTTCTGCTTCTTCGCCTCGGCTGTCTGCCACTTCAGGCAGCGCTCTTTTTTATGTGCCAGGGCTTCCTTGGTTGTGCAAACCTTAATCTTGGGACAGTCACATTTCTGCGCCGCATGGGTTGGGGTGGTCTTCGAGACTGACTTCTTCTTTTTCTTTTTGCACCCCGAGACCGAAACGGCCATTGCCATTGCGAGGGATACAAAAAGCACAAAACCTCTTGATGTAAACATGCAGACTCCTTTTCACATTACCACCCGACTCAGTACGACCTCCCTATTTTCCTGCTTTTGAACGGAGGATGTCGACCATGTCTTTGCGTTCCCAAGTGAAACTCTCTTCTTCTCTTCCAAAATGTCCGTATGAAGAAGTAGCATGATAACGCGGTTTGAGCAAATCAAGTTTTTGAACGATGGCGCCGGGGCGACAGTTAAAGGTTTCGTTCACCAGATCCACCAGGCGCTCATCGGAGATGATGCCGGTGCCAAAGGAGCGAACCATGATGGAGACGGGGGTTGCGACGCCGATGGCATAGGCCAACTGAACTTCACAGCGCTTGGCAAAGCCGGCGGCCACAATATTTTTAGCGATGTAGCGGGCGAAATAGGAAGCTGAGCGATCCACCTTGGAGGGGTCCTTGCCGGAGAAGCAGCCACCGCCATGGGATGACATGCCACCGTAGGTGTCGACGATGATCTTGCGCCCCGTGAGCCCGGAGTCTCCCATGGGGCCACCGACTACGAAGCGACCCGTGGGGTTGATCAGGAATTTAACGTCTTTGGAGAGCAGGTGAGCGGGCAGAATGGGCTTCACCACCTCTTCGATGATGGACTCTTCGAGCTGGCTGTGGGTTACATCGGGGTTGTGCTGAGAGGAGACAACGACGGTAGTAATCTCTTTGGGGACGTTGTCTTCGTAGCGGACCGTGACCTGGGTCTTTCCGTCGGGCCGAAGGAAGGGGAGCGTCCCGTTTTTGCGCACGAGGGCGAGCTGTTTTGCCAGCTTGTGGGCCTTCATGATGGGCATGGGCATTAACTCTGCGGTCTCATCACAGGCATAACCGAACATCATGCCCTGATCACCGGCGCCCTGCTCGTCGTGCTCGTAGTAGCCGTGGCCATCAACGCCCATGGCGATGTCAGGAGACTGCTGCTCAATGGCGGAGATGATGCCACAGGTCTGATAGTCAAATCCCATGTCCGCATCGGTGTAACCGATTTCTTTAATAGTTTCGCGTACTATTTTGGGGAAGTGGACGTAGGTGTTGGTGGTGATCTCACCGGCGATCATGACGATTCCGGTTTTGGTGAGGGTCTCGCAAGCCACACGGCAAGCAGGATCATCGGCGATGATACTGTCGAGGATGGCATCGGAAACGGCATCACAAACTTTATCGGGATGGCCTTCGGTTACGGATTCGGAAGTAAAAAGAAAATTGCTCATGATATCTCCTCGTTTCAGCCGCGTTGGCGTGTAAATCGTGAGTTTTGCTCAGGGCTTCTCTGAATTACTGAAATCCCCCTTGTGATCAGGTGGATTTTCATGCAAGGTGCCACGTGATAAGCACATGATCCTGAACATTCAGGACCTAAATATGGTCGAAGACTATAGCAAATGTTTTGACTATTACAACAGGAACCGACATTCCTTTTCATTTTTACACCTGCTGAACCAATCAGGGACACGCAGGGCTGAGGACGCTCCCTTTTTCCTCCCGTGAGTCTGGTTTTCATGACCGAACAATCTTTTGATATTATTGTAGTCGGTGGAGGTCATGCCGGCTGCGAGGCCGCCGCCGCTGCGGCGACCCTGGGACTCTCCACAGCGCTTATTACCATCAGCACCGAGAACCTCGGGGAGATGCCCTGCAACCCCGCCATCGGCGGTATCGCAAAAAGCCACCTGGTGAAAGAAATCGACGCGTTGGGCGGTATTATGGGACGCCTCGCGGATCAGAGCGCCATACAGTACCGCCGCCTCAACACCCGAAAGGGGCCCGCGGTGAGAGCAACCCGCGCCCAAATCGACCGGTTCCGATATGTCAGGAACATGACAGCGCTCTTGCATTCACTGCCCGGCCTCACGGTCCTGCAGGGCGAGGTGGTTGGTCTGTCGGTTGACGCCGGTGCCCTGAGAGGAGTCATCACCCGTGGGGAAGAAATCATCCTGGCTCCCCGGGTCATTATCACCACGGGCACCTATCTCAACGGCCTTTTGCATGTGGGTGACTCCATGATCGAGGGGGGCATCTGGGGTTTTCCTCCCTCCCGGGGGCTCTCCGAATCCCTCGCCGCGCTGGGCATCCCCATGGGGCGCCTCAAGACCGGCACTCCACCGCGACTCAAGTCCGACACCATCGACTACAGCGTCTGCGAAGAGCAGCCCGGGGATCCCCTGGTTCGCCAGTTTTCCTTCTCGGGACCCGGGCCCGTGCTTCCCCAGGTGAGCTGCCACCTCACGTGGACTACCGGGGACCTCAACACCATCATCGAAGGGGGCTTTGACCGCGCGCCCCTCTTCAACGGTCAGATCGGCGGAGTGGGCCCGCGGTACTGCCCCTCCATCGAGGACAAGATCAAGAAGTTTCCCGACCGCCTGCGGCACCATATTTTCCTGGAGCCCGAGGGACTTGAGAGTGACTGGGTCTACCCCAACGGACTCTCCACCTCCTTGCCCCGTGAGCTCCAGGAGGACTTCATCCACTCGGTGCCCGGGCTCGAGAAAGCAAAAATCCTTCGCTACGGATACGCAGTGGAGTATGACTTCGCTGATCCGAAAGCTCTCTACCCCTCCCTTGAGTCCAAACACCTCAGGGGGCTCTACCTGGCGGGTCAGGTCAACGGCACCTCGGGGTATGAAGAGGCGGCCGCACAGGGACTCATGGCGGGGATCAACGCCGCCCGCGCCCATGTTGGGAAAGACCCGGTTATCATTCCGCGGCATCAGGGATATGTGGGGGTCATGATCGACGACCTGACCACGGCCGGTGTGGATGAACCCTACCGCCTCTTCACCTCCCGGGCGGAATACCGGCTTTTGCTCCGCGAGGACAACGCCGATGTTCGGCTCACAGGCCTGGGATACGAGATTGGCCTTGTCTCCAAAAAGGACTGGGAGGCCTTTCAGGTGCGTCAGACCATTTTCGAGGCCGCCGCAAAGATGCTCCAGACGACAAAAATCTCCCTGGAGAAGTCTGGGGAGCTTGCCCTGAAGGTGGGCACAACACCCCCGAAAGAGGGACTCACACTCCGGGAGTTTCTCAAGCGCCCTGAGGTAACCTTTGCCAGCCTCATGGAGATGGGACTCGTGGACCCATCGATCCCCATCTACATGGGAGAGCGGCTTGAGTCAGAGATCAAGTATGAGGGCTACATCGACCACCAGCAGGATGAGGTGGATCGCCTCACGAAACTCCAGCGCGTTCCCATCCCCAAGGATTTCGATTACGCACTGGTCTCGGGATTTCGGACCGAGTGGATCCAGAAGCTCAAGGCCCAGCGCCCCGCCAACCTGGGAGAGGCTGCCAGAATCAGCGGCATAACCCCCAGCGCCATCATCACCCTGGCTGCTTACCTCGATCAGATAAAAGCTCACTCTCCCCAACCAAAATAGTTAACAACACCAGTGCCAGCGGCCCAGACACTTGTCCCCACTCTTCAGGGCCACGGGCCCGATGCATTTTTGTGAGCTTTCGTCAGAAATCAGAGGGCGCCGACGTACTCGTAGGCGCCGCTGTCGCACTCGCCCTGGCGGGTCTCCCCCCGCTGATCCTCGGGGCTGCAGTCCGTGGTGAAATCCACAGCGGGGCTCCCGGCGGGGAGAGTGGCGGTGGGGGTGAAGCCGCCGTTGTCGTCCAGGGGTTCCAGGAGAGGATCCGCAAAGGTGATTCCCTCGGTGCAGGGGTTGTCACCGCTGCCGGAGCCCCGGAGATCGGGCCACTGCAGGTTGCCCCCCTGATCATCGAGGGTGGAGGTGCAGGCCAGAGGCGCGTAGGTGGAATAGGTGCTGTTATAAGCAAAGATGGTGTTCTGGACGCTCATGGTCGCCGACTCCCCCGTGAAAACCGCCGGACCCCAGTCGGCATCATTCCCCACAAAGGTGCACCCTTTGATCTGGCCTGTTGAGGCACCGTTGAAGATAGCGGCTCCGTTCATCACCGCCGAGTTGTGGGAGAAGGTACAGTTTTCGATGCGGGCATCGGAGCCCGAGGCCAGGAAGAAGGCTCCCGCGTGGAGCCCCTGGTTCTCCGAGAAGGTGGAGTTGGTGAGATCCAGGTGGACCGACTCGTGGTAGAGCCCCCCGGAACCGCGCCCTTCCATGCCAAAACTGTTGCGGGCGAAGAGGCTGCGGTCGATGACGGCGGCGGAGCCTTCGTAAAAATACGCCAACATCCCGCTGCCGTGGGTGTTGGCCGTGTTTTCCTCGAAGACCGCACCGCAGACGTAAAGGTCGCCGGGGGTGTCGTAGTTCATCCCGTCGATATACACCCCGCCGCCGTTGCCATACTGCCCCGCCTCCCCGCGCCCCGTGGCCTCGTTGCTGAAGAAGACGGTATCGACGATTGTGAGTGTGGAACCCCGGTTGAGGATGCCACCCCCGTTGGAGGCGCTGTTGTTGGCGAAGACACACCCCGAGAGGACAGCCTCGTCGAGGCCACCTGCGTAGATGGCGCCGCCGCCAATCTCCGCATCACGGCTCTCGCAGTGATTGTTCAAAAAGAAGACATCGATGGCCCTCAGTGTGCCATACCATGGGTGGCGGATGGCGGCGCCGGAGTTCACGGGATCACCGTCATCGGAACCCGCAGCAACAAACCCGTCGGAGAGAGTGATATTCTGGACCACCAGGTTGGTGTAGTGGTCCAGGTCGAGGATGCGGGTGATACCCTGACCACTGAGAGTTATGACCCCGCCCCCGTCGATTACCAGGGTGTTGTCCGCACCGCTGGAGAGGTGCAATGCACCGGTCAAATTGATGGTGTGTTCAGCGCCACAGTCAAAGGTAAGGGTGCCACCCTCGGCGAGGAGATCCGCCGCCGCCACGAGAGACTCCTCGGTGCAGCTCCCGGCGGTGCCATCCCCAACGCTGACCACGGGCTCGATGTGTGCGACGGGTGCAACGCGTCGGGCACACCCCGAGGTGACGGGCTCCGGGACATCGGGGTTGATCTGCGGATCGAAGGGATCTCCTCCGCTGGAATCACACCCTGCCGCAAGAAGCGAGAAGACCACAAAGAGGATGGAACGTGGGGTGAGGAACATGGGTTACTCCTGAGGGCAATGCCCCGTTGTGGGGGGCCGACCGGTTCATTGACGATGTACCCACGGAGCATAGCAGAGAGACAAGGCAGAGGCAACGTGAGATACTGGTTGGTGGCGCCTTCGCTTACCCGCTCACCGTTTGAACGGGGTTTCATTCACCACAGTTGATAAAAAAAGCACGGCCCACACCCCTGACATTTCCGTATAAAATTTATGTTGCGTCCATGGTTTATTTGTACTACAAATAATGGTGCACCCATGGAGGTCATCATGCAGCGAAAAACACACCACCTACTTTTGGGATTCATCCTTCTGGGATGCCTCTCCTGCGAAGAGACGAAAGTAACCGGGGCCATGGACATCCACCCTGACCCCACCATCCCGCACCAGTACTACGAGACCGACAGCAACTGCTGGTACGTGGAGCGGCCCATGGAACCGCAGACTGTGGTGGACGGCACACGACTTTACCTGGTGGAGTCCTATCGCGGCCTGTTCGTGTATGACCTCTCCACCCCCGGAGCCACCACCCTCCTGGGCGTTCACGCCCTCACCGGCTACCTGGGCAAACTGGCCGTCCACAATGGCGTCGTGCTCGTTGCCCAGGAAGAACACTCAATGGCCGAGTGGACCGATGGGCTGGAGTGGGCGGAGGCCTCCTGGCGTGCACGTGCCCTGGTGCTTGATGCCCGTGACCCCGGCGCGATCACGGAGCTGGCCTCGTCGGACCTGGCGGGCCATGTGATGAAGACCGGGTTTGTGGGTGAGGTGGCAGCGGTCATGACCTGGCTGGGCGACGACTATGATCCTGTCTGGATCTCGGAGATCGCCTCCTTCGCACCTGCGGCCGGCGGCGCCTATACCCATGTGGAAACCGTGACCCAGGAGGGACTGTTCGAAACCCCCGAGGGGAGTGAGCCGGACTGTCAGTCCTTTCCACGGGTAACACTGGCGGGAGGTCACCTGGTGGCGCACCATCCAAACGGGATGTTCGACGCGCGCGTGGATTCCGCCACGGGGGCCGTGACGCCATTCCAGGAGGTTGTTCTCCCGGATCCCGAGTACACTTTTTACGGCTCAGCTGTCCAGGGAGACATTCTCGCTGTCTGGGCGAGGTTTGGGACTGTAGTCACGGTGCTTCGCTTCCACGTTATCGAGAACACGCCCATCGAGCAGATCGGAACGAGTCTGCAGGTGAACAATATTGAGGGACCTGTCCTGCAGATGGTGACTCTCCATGACCTGGTGCTGCTGCGCACCGAGACGGAATTGCGGCGTCTGGATTTTTCGGTTCCCATCGCTCCAATAGTACTGACGAACGTCGTGACGGACGGTGAGGCGATCTGGCTGGCGCCTGTGGAAGATCGGCTGATGGTTGTCTCTTCAACCCTCGCGACGGTGTTCGACGCTACCGCCATACGGTCCGAGGCTTTCGAGCCCCGGCTGGAGCTGGAGTTCCTCCCGGGCTATATTCTCACCCCCGAGGCCCCCAGCGTTGCCGGACGGCGGGTGCTGCTGAGCGGGAGAGTAACCGATACATCAGGGGCTGACATGGGCTCGCGCACTGTGGTGCTCACGGCGGACGCCACAGCGCTCGCGGTGACGGCGGTCCTGCAGGAGACTGGCTCCCTGACAGCCACGGCTGACCGCGTCGTTGTGCGATGGAAGAACAACATCAGCATCCTGCCGCTGGACGACAGCGTCCAGGACCCCCCGGTGGAGCAGGTCATCCCCTATCGCAGTGTCCTGGCTGTCTCACCCCCCATCGGCGGATATCAGGCACTGCTCTCCAATGTCGGAGGGACAGGGTGTACTCTGGAGACCGTTCCGGAGGGCCAGTTCGATTCACCGGCCACCGCCGCAGTCTCCCTAAGCGATGATTACTCCGGCATGGCCTCCCTCAAATGCTTGGGCAACCAGTGCTGGGCGCAGTGCAATTCACTGCACCGGGTGGATCTTTCGGATCCCCTCCATCCCCTTGTTGTCAACTCGCCACTCTCAACCTACATCCGGGAGTGGTCCATGGAACCACTGGAGGGATATGTGGTTTTTTCCCATTTAGCCGACGGCATGAACAATCAAGTGCTGATCTTCGCCAACGACGCGAACAGTAATGATGGCATACCGCTTCTCGATGCGCTCCCTTTTGGGGCAGGCGTCATCTCGGTGACTGCCCGAAGCGACCGGCTCTTCGTTGAGTGGCGCGAATCGCTGGGGGAGAATGACACCTATATCAACGGCGACTCCTACCATGGTCATCTCGCAGTGGTAGACATCGCAGACCCCATGAATCCCCGGCAGCTGGACGACATCGTCCTCCCCGGCCGGGTTGTCCATGTGGATGCGTCCGGGGAGCACGTCACCGTATTCGGGTATCGCGCACAGCCCATGTCCGGGGAAGAGTGTCTGTCCACGGGGGGAGTGATGGATGAGGAGCAGGAGACTGCCTGCCTGATCCCCCACGCCTCCCGCATGGCCATTACCAGAGAGGATCAATCAGTGACCGTCGGTCCCATGGAGGGATATGTGGCTGCGCTGACGGTGTCAGGCAATGTCCTCATGGCCCTGGTGCTCGACAACCTCGTTTCCGGCTGGACGCTGCGGTTATGGGACCTCTCCACCGGGGAGGAGGGAACCCCCACAACACTCCCCGCACCCGGCCGAACCTATTACAGCGACAGCAGCAGAGAAACCTTCCAGTTCTTCGGGGCATCCGGCGGACGCACTCTTTTCACCTACGGGCCCGGGGCGGCGGTCTTCGCCGTGGACGCCTCGGACATCCACGCCCCCGTTGTCTCGGGGCCCACCTTCATGCCCGACGACTGGACCACCCCCACAACCACCGACTCCACCGCCTACTTCCCCCTGGGACTCGCCGGAGTCGCCGCCTTCCCCCGGTAAATGTGCGCCTGCACAAGATTCAGAGGGTTGGGTTGGGTTGCAAATGAGTATCACAATCAAATCGAGTATTCGGGCAGCCTGATTTTTGCTATGATTTGCCACATGAAACGCTTTTCCCGAAAACGTGTGGTCTTTGTTCTGCTCCTCGCATCCCTCTCCTGTTCACCAGGCAGCCCGCGGGAAAAATCAGCCTCCTGTTCACCACAGAATTGTTTGAATGGATGCTGTGCGAAGGGCAAATGCATTAAAACACTCTCTGATCTTCATTGTGGAGCCAGGGGAGATGCCTGTTCCGCCTGCGCCCCCTCCTCACGGTGTGACAGCAAAACAGGGCACTGCGTTACCAAAGGCCCCCCCAAGGTTATCACCATCTGCATGGCCGGGGCTTTCAAAATCACCGATGGGGCAAACCCCTCTTTTTCAGCGCTCTGCGACGGGCTGCCCGGACTGGCAAGGGACTGCAACGGGAGCAGCTGCTCCACTCTGTTCCGGTTCTCCAACAGCGACGGGGCGATGCGTACCCTCATGCATAACCTGGACACCAACAGGGATGGTCTCGTGGATGACAGGGATGATCAATATGACATCAATCTCGTGGGGTATTCCTGGGGAGGTGTGACCGCGACGCACATTGCAAGGGATTTCCTGACCAGCGCCAGGGTCACTCCTTCACGCCGCCACATAAAGACCCTTGTTACCATTGACCCCTACTCGCCTCTGGCCGGGGGAAAGATAACCATCCCTCCCGGTGTGGCATACCACTGGAATTATCGGCACACCATCGCTCCTTCCTATGACTGCTCCCGCGGGGCACCACTTGGCCCATATATTGGTCTGCCTTCGGTTTGCAGTCCCCAAACCACCTGCGCCCAGTACGACTACTCTCTGGCTCCAGACCACACGTTCTCCTACGCCAATCGCATGCTTTTGGGCAAAGATGTGGGGCACTGCAGCATCGTGAGGGTCGCAGGATCGGGAATCCTGCACAATATCAGGTCGCACACCGCCATGCTTCATCCGCCTCCCGCCGCGAAATAAAAAGCCTGAACCCTTGAACCATGGGGGTCGTCGGGGGTCGGGAGTTGGGCCCGGTGCAAGGGTACCTGTAAACCAATTTTAACGCTGCATAAAATTGGCACACTCTCTGTTTTATTTCAATTCCTGGCAAACCATTGTTTATTATCGTTTATTTTTCCAATAAGCTCTTGGCACAGGATTTGCGCAGTGGAGGGCATGAATAAACGCACGGGATGAATGTTCTCCTGCGCACAACTCAGTAAACAACCGAATTTCATCAAGGAGGTGAACTGTGAAGACAGGACTGACTATCTGTATAACATTATTACTTGCGATTGCATGGGGCTGCGACTCGGGGACCGACCATAAAGGGGAGATTTGTGACAACGGGACAGATGACAACCAGAACGGTGCAATTGACTGTAAGGACAGCGATTGTGCCGTCTTCTGCGGCATCACCTGCGGCAATGGCATCCTCGACGAGGGTGAGGTGTGCGACGGGGACCAATTTTCCATGGAATCCTGTCTCTCCCTTGGCTTTCACTCTGGCGCCCTCGCCTGCAGTGCCTCCTGCCACCTGGACACATCAGGCTGCTCCCAGACTCCCCTGTGCGGGGATGATCAGCGTTCTGACCTTGAGGAGTGTGAGGGGACTGATTTGGGCGAAGAGACCTGTGAGTCCCTTGGATACTATGGAGGGGAGCTCTCGTGCACCGCCTGCGGATTTAATGTTGCCTCCTGCGAAACCCACGGGAGATGCGGTGACACAGTGTTACAGGCAGAACATGAGGCCTGTGACGGGGCGATGCTCGGTGGCCTCACCTGCGAAGGCATCGGCTTTGTGGACGGCACCCTGGCGTGCAACGAGCAGTGCGAATTTGACTATTCCGGGTGTCGCGCCAACGTGGGATGCAAGGATTGCTCCTTTACCACCATCTCCAGTAATCATCACAACACCTGCGGAATCGCAACTGACAATACTCTGTGGTGCTGGGGGCTCAACGATTTTGGACAACTGGGGATCGGGACCGACACTTCCAGTAACCTCCCCGTGAACGTGCCGGGGAGATGGAGTCAGGTCCAGATCGGATATTCCCACGCCTGTGGAGTCAAGACCGATGGAACGCTGTGGTGCTGGGGTGACAACCAGCTCGGTCAGTACGGCGACGGGACGACGATCTCCAGCACGATCCCCGCGTATATTGCTCCGGGTTATAAAAAGGTCGCCGTGGGAACCTGGCACTCCTGTGGACTCAGGGATGATGGCTCCCTGTGGTGCTGGGGTTACAATTTTTCGGGACAGCTGGGCAACGGCGACACCTTCCAGCATCTTTTTCCCGTCCGGGTCGCCGACACATGGGTGTCACTGGTCTCGGGAGAAGAGCAGGCGTGCGCACGTAAGGACGACAACTCTCTGTGGTGCTGGGGGCTCAACGATTTTGGACAACTGGGCAATGGCAGCACCATGGACTCCGTCCTGCCCCACCCGGTGGAGGGAGAGTGGAAGGAAGCATCAATCTATTCCAGACACGCCTGCGGGATCAAAACTGATACCTCCCTGTGGTGCTGGGGTGACAACAGTTATGGCAAACTGGGGGACACAGAGGTGGGCATGTCATTTACTCCCCTGCAGGTCGCCGGGGAATGGAAAAAGGTCTCTGTGGGCTGCCACCACACCTGCGCCATCGGAAGCGATGACACGCTGTGGTGCTGGGGACAGAACGGATTGGGACAGCTGGGGACTGGGTTAACTGAGGACACTGCGACCCCCCACCATCTGGGTGGGACCTGGCAGAGCGTCTCCTCGGGGTGTTATCACACCTGCGCCACTAAATCC
>JAHJLU010000291.1 GCA_018821745.1 Myxococcota bacterium
GCATATGCGTGGAGACGAGCCCCGAGAGGGCGCCATTGATGAAGCTCGCGTCCAGGGTCGCCTGGAAGGTATCCATGGTCCCGGCGTCGGGAGCGATGATGACCATGGAGGTGTCATCCCCCTTGTAGGGAAGCTCAATCACCTCGTAGCCCGTGCCCGCAAAATAGTTGAAGGAGGTCTCGGTGTTCATGAAATCCACGCTCACGTCCGTGCCGTCATCTTTGTGGAAGAGGGCGGGGTTTGTCATATCCCGTGAGAACATCTCGACCCACTCTCCCCAGAAGTAGATGGCGTTGGTGAGCACCAGCTTCGTGTAGTTGGTGATGCTCCCTTCGGGGAGCAGATCCTGGATGCGATCCTCGGTCTTCTCTTCAACCCAGTCGTTGATGGTGACCCTGGCCCCGTCGGGATCGGAGGCAAAGTCCAGGAGGTTGAGTCCCGAGCCGTAGTTGAGGGCGATGGTGTCAAGGAAGGCCTGCTCAAAGGAGTAGCCCACCTGCCCCCAGATGGCGTTGGCGATGTTGAGGCGGAACTGAGAGGCGTCGCCCGTGCCGCGGGTGGCCAGATCCATGTCCAGCGCGTTGAAGGCCGCATGGAGCTCAGGCTCGGGGAGGATGAAGTTCATCACGTCCGCCATCTCGGTCTCCGTGGTACCCTCGGCCCCGGCGAAGGTCATGGCCATGGCGATGGAGATGGAGAAGGGAGAGTAGAAGAAATTGCCCTCCTCCGTGTCTGTGATCTCGCTGTAGAGATCCAGCGCGAACTGGGTGTTCCCCTCCACCAGTTGATCCATCTGGGAGGTGGAGACCGAGGGATCCATCTCCCTGGCCTTATTGGACTTGGCGACCTCGAAGTTGTCGACAACGCCCGAGGTTTTCTCCTCCTCGCAGGAGACGAGGGAGAAGATGAACGTTAAGAGAACAAAGGATAATGTAAGTGTTTTCATAAGGACCTCCAAAACACCCTCAGGGGCGTTTAGCATTAGTATAGATATATCCTACTTTGAAAAGCAGAAAATGCAAGCCCTTTTATTGCATAACTAAAAACAAACCCCCGCATACCCCACGAGCATTCATAGCGGAAGAGCGTGCCAACAGGCATTTCAACTGCGAGCCAGCCAGGTTACATTGGATCAATTCAAACACCTGCAATCAACTTCTCCAGCGCCCTGCGATTCTGCGCTCCCAACTCTATGGGGAGCGAAACCTTTTTCCGATTATCGAGCTTGAGGATCGTATGCATCCAGGTGAATTCCACCGATTTCACACGCTGAAGTTCCGTCTTGAACTGTCCGCCTCTCATGGAGATATAAGACAAATACATCCATTCTATCCCGATGAACTCTCGCCTATCCATACGTGTTGCCCTTCTTGGGTGCACCCGGGTGGAAGAGAAATCCAGCTGGCCAATTTCCCGGTTGTGCACCGTTCCACATGAAATTCATGATGATTCCTCTCAGTAACGGGAGCACCTATAGGGGGAATTGTCAATAGAACAGACAAGCACCCCAATGAACCTATGGAGCGTTCCTGGCTTCTGAATTTCCTCTCCTCAGGGAGGAGCGGACTATTTAAAATAAGTAAAAAAGGGATTACGTAATTTTGTCAAGGCACGACTCCCCGGGCCCAGTTGCAAATTCTCTGAAATAAGAGAACACTGGTGAGCGCAGGGATTTTTTTGGAGGTATTGCATGGCGACATTTTGTGATTCATGTGGAATTCAGTTGGGGCTCTTTGCATCAAAGACCAGGGTCAGGGTTGAAGAGACGAGGAGGGAGTGCTCACGGAAAGTATCGGGATAGAGACGCTGGGGGGAGTGCTCACCCACCTCATCGCAGCGGGTGAAGCACAGGAAATCACCTCCGTTCATCTGTTCAGCACCTCAAAAGATAATCAGCCGGATCTGACACTGAAACTGTACAGGGGGAATGGGGATACAGTACCTGACGGGACCTTTCTGGGAGACTTTCGCGTGGCCCCTGTTCCACCGGCACCAAGGGGCATTCCGCAGATAGAGATAACCTTCTCCGTAGCAAACTCGTGCATCGAACTCTCGGCAAAGCTCCTGAATTCCACTCACACGCTCTCCATAGAGAAGCTGTAACTCCACCTGTATGGAGAGCAAATGGGAGCCGCCCTGTCAGAGCCCGTGGGAACTCCTTATTCTTTAGGGAAAGGCGATCTGCAGGGGGGTAGCGGAGTCGGAAACAGTTCCGTCCCCGAGCTGGCCAGAAGAGTTGGAACCCCAGCAGCGAATGTAGCTATCACCATCGAGATAACACCCGTGATAGTGCCCGAGGCTCAATTGAGTGATGGTCACACCGGGCGGGGTCGGGACCTGGGCAGGTGTTGAGACCGTACTCCCCGAGGATTGACCTGTCTGGAAGTGTTCATTGGAACCCCAGCAGTGGAGGGTGTCATCACCCATAAACCGTTTGAAACAAGCAAAGTCCCATCCGGCATGCAGTCGCACGAGGGCGTTGGAATTAACGGATGGCACGGGTACCATGGAGGATGTGTAGTTTCCCGTGGCGAGTGTGCCGCTGCC
>JAHJLU010000292.1 GCA_018821745.1 Myxococcota bacterium
GTTACACTATTCGAGCCAGAGACAGTAAAGCTCGCCGTGGTCAGGGTTGCTGGATCCATATCCTCACTGAAGGTGGCGCTGACAAGCACATTGGTCGGTAGACCGACGGCCAGATCAGCAGGCAGCTCAGACGTTACGGTGGGCGCGATTATATCGGAGATCAGGCCGGTCGTGAAGGTCCAGACGTAGGTGGCCTCCAGCGCGTTTCCTGCCAGATCCATGGCCGATGTGGTGATTCTGGCTGTGTAGAGTGTGTCACCATCCAGATCCTGTTCAGGAGTGAAGGTGGCCGTGGTGCCGGTGAATTCCACTGTGCCCGCCACGGAGTCTGCCCCAGCGTCAAGGGTGAAGCTGGTTGTCGTGATGGTCGCAGGGTCCATCTCCTCGCTGAAGGTCGCCGCGATCTGGGTGTTAATTGCCACTGAAGTACCCAGGTCCGCCGGATTTACAGACAGAACGGTGGGGGATGTTATGTCAGTGTTGCTTTCGTTTGAGTCATCATCGCATGCAGAAATAAAGATGAACATTGATAATAATAGCAGAAGCTTGATGGGAGTTTTTCGATTCGTCATTGTGTACTCCATTTGTCATTGTTACTCAATCTTTCCAAACTGCAACCGCCGCAGAGTCCACAGCAATCTGACCCTTGGAGATGGTATTTTGCCATTCTCTCAACGCAGTCAACAAAGTGATTTCCTGCATATTCAACTGGCTCTCGCAGTTTTACATTAATCGTATTATTTATGTTTTTGACATTTGAAGCGCTTGTTTTCCGGGATGCAAAAATCCCCGCAGCGGTGCAAGATTATTGCACTGCGATACCTACTATTCCTTTATTCCATTGGGATAATAAATTTCTTCATTAAGCTAAGCACTGTAATTGCAAAGTCAACTCCCCCTTCGCCAATGGCTACGTGGCAAACGATGGAGGTGTTATGTTGGCAACTTTTTCTTGAAGGCTTTTATAATGGGGCTAAAGTTGTTCAAAGAAGGTGAGGCAGGATATCCCATGCAAAGATTTTTGTTCATTGTTGTGTTCCTCTGCGCAGGTTGTGGCTCCAAACAGAGAGAGAATCACTCACAGACTCCCATCGGTTCCCAGTCGGTTGAAATGTCCGGGCCATCGGGGGAGAAGGGAATGGGGGGTGGTGCTCCCATGTCCAGGGGGGAATCTGCAATGAAAGCAGGGGAGGCTGGAAAGCAGGCGAAAAAAGCAGGTGTCCCAAAGCCAGTGGCGAAACCACTTGCGTTGGCCGATCTTCCCCCCAGGGAGCTGCAGAAGTTGGTCAGTGGTCTGAACCAGGCGGCCTTTGCCCTCTACAGCAAATTGGCCACCAAGCATGAGAACTTCCATTTCTCCCCCTTCTCGGTGCTCACGGGGATGGCCACGGTCATCACAGGAGCCAGGGGGAAGACCGCCACGGAGTCTTTAAAGGCGCTGCATATCAAAGACATGAAGACCCTGCGTCGGGGGTTCAATACTATCCTGCGCGGGTTTCAGTCGCCCGCAGGCGCTCTTGAGCTGGCAACCCGAGTGTACGCTGCCAAAGGGGCGGCGGTGAATCCAGTTTTTATGCAGGGGGTGAAGCGCGCCTTCGACGCTGATTTTGTGTCGATGGATTTTGCGAAAGCGGTGGCCCTCTCGTCCCACGCTAACGCTTGGGTATCAAAAGCGACCCGAGGCCGCATATCCTCCATCATCGCCCCAAAGGACATTCTCCGTGATGAGAGCCTGCTGGTGATCTCCTCCATCTTTTTCGCGGCGCCGTGGCGCTACCAGTTCTCCCCACGCAAGACCTCCGTTGAGCCCTTTGTGATTCCGGGTAAAAAGAAGAAAACCATGAATGTTCACATGATGTATCTGTTCGCCCCCTTTGTGTCCCGGCACAGGGGGGCCGTGAAAACCCTGGTGATGGAGTACTTGAAGGGAGAGTACTCCATGATCCTGATGGTCTCCGACGGGGACGTGGCCTCTCTGGCGAAAAAGGTGAACAACCCCGGCGCGTTGGCGAAGATCCTCGCCGGCTGTAAGAGACAGCGGGTGAAAGTGTTTCTTCCACGGTTCAGCATCTCGGGGGAGTATGACATCTCCTGGCCGGTGGAGCAGCTGGGGTTCGGGTGGCTCTTTTCACCCAATGGAGATCTGAGTGGAATTTCCGCGGGGCGTACCTATGTCTCCAAGGTTAAGCACAGCGCCATGATCAAGGTGGACGAGAAGGGGACGGTCCCCGCCGCTGTCACGGCAATTTTTGCCCTGAAAAACGGGAACCCCGCCTACCCAAAAATCCACTTCAATAAGCCTTTCGTATATATTGTCAGGGACAACCGAACCGGTGCCATCCTCTTCATGGGGCAGGTGGTCAGGCCCACGCCGGCTGCGGGCAAACCCGCCCCCCGTATGCGCCACTGACCGAGTCGCGCACGGCGCATTTACTGTTTAGAGAAGAGCCTCAGGGTTTATGGGGATTCGTTGGGAGAACCATTTTTCCCCTCAGGCGGGGGACGGGGCAGCCCTGGCGTGATTTCACGCCGGGTGTGTCGGGGCAGCTATCCACGTCGTCGGGGATTCCGTCGTTGTCCCGGTCACTTTTTGTCATGCGCGGGACAGGGGGTTCCCCGAGGGGACGAGGGGGGTCGGGTTTCACCGGGTTTTTTATTATTGCCTTGGGAGTTGCCATGGGGAGCGGTGTTTTGGGAGTTCCCGCGCCGTTTTCCCCGGTGCGGGGCGGGGGAGTGGGCGTGGTTTCGGTGTTCGCTGATTTTTTCTCTGCGCATCCCGTCAGGGCCATTGCCGCGGTCACGGATGCTCCCATGATGATGTTGCGGAGGTGTCCGCCTGGAGTGGCTTCTGGGTAGGTGGGGTAGTTGGCCTTGTGGTGATCGGTTTTTTTACACTTCATTGATGTTCCGCCGTTGCTGTGTGGCAACTGTCAATTGAATTCCATGAGTTTCCAGCCGGATGCGGCTCGAAAGATGCCGTCGGGGTCAGCTACCCAGTACTCTTTTTTGCCACAGCGGGCAAAGACATCGGCGGATTTGATGATGGTCTTTGTGCCCCGCTTCACCGTTTTCCCAACGGCCAGGCGAGAGAAGACAAAGCGCTGGCAGGTCACTCCCATTTTCCTGAGTTTCAGGCGTTTTTTGGCAAATTTGGCGTGGATCTTTGCGAACCCCTCTTTGCGCTTCTGGACAAACCGATCGTATTCCACCTTGGTCAGGTTCAGTCCCAGTGCTTTGAGTTCTTTTCGGGATGGAACCAGCGACCTGGCGATGGAGAACTTTCCCTGGTTCAAGGCATTGACCAGGGTAACGCCCAGCTGTCGAAGCGGGGGCGCCGGTGCCGGGAGGCGGGTTTTTTTGGCAACTGCACCTGAAGGTGCAGTCAAGAGAACAACGAGAATAAGGTGGCGAAAGAGGGTCATGGTCTTCTCCTGTCGGGTGGATTTTCCACACTTGCACCAACGAAAATCAAAGAAAAAAATTCACATTTTTTGAATATTTCCCAGTGCATCCATGGCTGCGCCGAACTCATCGGGGCTCTGGGGTGTCACATAGGTGACCAGCTGGGTTCGTCCTTTTTTCCAGATAATCTCAATTGTTTTTCCGTTCTGGCTCTTGGCGCTGACCAGGTTCTCGGGCGTGAGCGGCACCGTCACCCGGGAGCTGAATAATTTTTCGGCGATCCACGCTCCGAAGACATAGCCCCCCATGAGGGCGAACAGTCCCATCATGCCTATGAGCAAGGGCCCTTTTCGCTTTCTCATGAGATCGATGCCCTTTTCTTCCAGGTAGAGTGTGATGGCGACGACGATGGCTACTCCAACGATGGCCATGATGACTCCGATCAGCATGGCCAGAAGACCCGGTCGCCTGGTTGCGCTCAGGCTGGTGGTGCTGTCGTCACTGACAAGGGCGCCTCGCCCTTCCAGGCGGGCGTCTTTGAGGGGTTTTTCGGCGAATCGGACAAAGGTGAGGTTGATCGGACTCATTGATAACAGTTCTCCCGGTTGAAGTACCCATAGGGAAATAATAAATGGCGATTATCCGCGGGAGGAGGCCTCCTGTCAAGGGGGCGGTTCTGCGTCACCGCCCGGGGATGACATTTTTGCCAGTAAAATGCTCAATGAGCATAAGGAGCAGCTCTCCGTTGGGGACGCTGGAGTATGGAAAGGTCAACTTGCCCTTACCCAAAAATCGGGAGAAGAACCCGCTCTCCGCGAACTTGACAGACTTGAGGGTGATGAACCCCTCGTGGAGGGAGACCTCGTCAATATCGTCCAGCGTCCACACCAGTTGCTTCTTCGGGTGGATAATGTTGAAGCTGTTTTTCCCCACTGCCATGGTGAAGTCGGAGGTGGGAAACTCCACCATGCCGCCCGCGTCAATGGTGGTGAGCATGTCAGACAGCTTGAAGAGATTCCACGAGAATCGGGCGCCGTCGGCGAAATAGTAGTTATCCGTCAGTAATTTGGGAGGGCCGTTGCGGGACCG
The DNA here is from genome assembly GCA_018821745.1 of Myxococcota bacterium. Lineage (GTDB taxonomy): Bacteria > Myxococcota_A > Polyangia > HGW-17 > HGW-17 > SZUA-580. The sequence goes on from JAHJLU010000292.1 coordinate 4,492, forward strand.
ATGGCTCCCATTGATGAGGAAGATGGTGTGGCCGTTTGGATCCTGCCATTCGTAGTAATAGGTGGTGTTCTGGTAGACGCCATTGGTGAAATGGTTGGTTGTCGTTGTTTTCAGTGCCTCGGCGTCTGAAAAATTGAGGATCTCTTCCTTGCTGATGCCGCCCCGTGCTTTGGTCATGGTGAAACGGGCTACCCCCAGGTCCCCCACATAGCTGCACACCGCGGTGAACTCGGTTGAGAAATAGGAGACGAGAAGGGCCAGCCCCGGCAGGGAGATGGTCCATATCCAGAACCAGGTGGAACCGGTTCGTACGCGGGCGTAGTGGGTGATGAGATAGGAAATTCCCAGCAGAGACAAGGTCCAGAAGCCGACAATGATGCCGCGCTTGAGGCTGGACATTGGATGCTGAAAGGTCTGCAGGTCAGTCTGTGCGGTATGGATAGTACCAATGGATTCGGGGGGATCCGCAAAGAAGTCATCGGTGTCGACGATATCAAGGCCGCCGTGGGTGGTGATTTTGTGTTCTTGGGGGGGTGTTTCACTTGATTCCATAAAGGATATCTTCTCAAAGGAGGATCTGTGTGGCAACGTATTTTTAGTGGGTTGATCAGAAGGCTTCCGGCACGGTGTGCTTGCCATTGTTCATGGATTCTGTAAACTGTGAGCATCGGGAGGTTTCAGGACATGAGGTTGATTACTGCGCTGCTGGTACTATCGGTTGTGGTTTTTCTCGGGTGTGACGACGATTCGGGTTCGGAGCCCAATCCGTGTGAACCCAATCCCTGCAACGGTTCGCACTCTCTGTGCGCCAACGAGGAGGGGGAGGCTGTGTGCCGATGTCCCGTGGGCTATCATGACTCCCTCGGGGAGTGTTGCCCCGTAAACTCCACCTTCGACGGCTCCTACTGCGTGTGTGATGTGGGCTACTCGGGTCAGGGCGATGACTGTATCGCCACCTGCCAGGTGGGGGACGACACGGTGGGGGCGGTCGCCGAGCCAACGCTCAGGGCCACACTCCCCGCCTCCTGGGATGAAAACTGGTATGCCTCA
>JAHJLU010000293.1 GCA_018821745.1 Myxococcota bacterium
TCTCAATCTTGGAGAGCAGATACTCGTAGAGGTCGCCCTTTGTGTCTCTATCGGCCATGTCGATCTTGTCGATCATCTGAACCACCTGGTCCAGGAGGCGAGGCGTCGGGATCATGAAGGTGGCACCCTTCATGTACCGGGAGAAGACACCACCCTTGGTGCCGATCTCTTTCATGTGGTCAAAGACACCCCGGGTGAAGAGATTGAACATGCTCTCGGGGTCTTTATTCTTGAAGCTGTTCCACCGAAGTTCACGTTGTTTCTCCGTAAAGATAGCGTTGGCGACGGGAGCCCCAATCATGTTGGCCTTCTTCTCCTCAAGGAGCTGGGCCTCATCGAGCCGCCTGATAAAGATCAGGAATGTGAACTGCTCGATCACCGTGAGGGGGTTACTGATCCCCCCGGTCCAAAAAGCTTCCCAAATGCGGTCAACCTGACTCTTGAGTTCTCCAGTTATCATAGATGCTCCTTATGGGGAATGATGGTACACCCAAGGGGTGGTAGTGGTCAATTGGTTTGAGAGGGAGACGTCATAGCGTTTCCAAACGCCTTCCAGCTTTCAATGAAACTATCATCGTGATTCAGAGCAACTTGGCATGCCATGGCAATCATCCATGCCATCCCGGTTGGGGTTTCTCCCTTGAGGTCTTCTGCTTCTGGAACCTCATTTTGCAGGTACCACCTGTTTGCCTTGTCCGTTAACTTCACCATCTGGGTAAATGAGTCGGCAATGTCTTTCTTTTCAGATCTATAAAAGAACTCTATCTCATGAACCATCCTATTCCGTTTTGTCACAAGGGTCTTCGCCACGTCAAGATCACCATCTGATAGTACTCCCTCTTTTTGGAGCCAGAACATACAGGCACGATCCTCATGCTCATCATGGTCCAGGGAGAGTACCTCCTTCACAAAGCGCTTTCTGTTCTCGTCAAAATGATCTTTAGGGAGAGCTTTCTCCCAAAGAGGGTCCACATGGAATACCTCTTTTACTCTCCCAATAATGGTCTGCTTCATCATCTCGTAGGACATCGTAAAAAGTCCTGATAATATCAAGTTTTCTCTCAACAGCGCCGGTGTGAAAAGTTCTATAACTTCATCCATGATCCACCTCCATCCCCGACCCTACCACACCCCAGGTCAGATCCTGTCATCACAAAGTTTTTACACGCCCCATTTCGCACATTCACCATATCCCCTATAATCACAAACACTTATCGCATTATCCATAACCCACCATAATCCACCCTTGATCCAAATGAAGTGATCTGCCATGGTGAGGAAATGGAAATAACAACATATTCGTCAATCTGGTTCAGGGATAAAAGTATACCAGTGATCCGTGCAAGGGATCTTGCCAACAGCCATACGTTCAGCCTGGCGACCCCTGTTATCGACACCAAGGCACTCAAAGCACGGGAACAGTACCCCAAGGCGTGGGAGATACTCATGAACCAGGTGCAGCTGTTTAAGATAGGCTCGGAGATATTCTGCAGGGATGGAAGTGAGCTTCATCCCCTATCGGATAAGCCCTTCCTGGAGCGGCTTCTGGTTGATGGGATCGATTTCAAGAGCGGCGACAAAGATATCACAATGCCCCAGAAATTTGCTGATCTCATGCTCGCCAAACCCCCCAAGGAGATCCCCGAAGTGGATTTTGTGGCCCAATTCCCGGTGGTGACTCAAAGTGGTCATATTCTGAGCAAAGGTTGTAAGGAGGGCGTGCTGTGTCTCTATGGCGGGCCGCCATTGGTGGTGCCTGAGAAGCCGACAGAGGAAGAGGCAAAAGCAGCGCTGCTGCTCATCGCCGATGAGTTCATGGGCGAGCTCCCCTTTGATCCACCTTATCACCGCAACAGGGCTATTGCTGCCCTCCTGCAGTCATTCGTTCGCCCTGTGATAAACGGGGCAACGCCTCTCTACATGTTCACGGCTCCCAAGGGCGGCACGGGGAAGTCGCTCCTGGCAAAATGTATCGCACAAATCCTCTCTGGAGACGACGGCCACGAGGTAGACTTCGAGAAATCGAAACGTGAGCGGGAAGAGGAAGTCGTCACGGCGTTGAATGAGTCGGCAGTGGCCATTATCATCGACAACGTGGATAAGCCTATCAAATGGGCGTTTCTTGATAAACTGCTCACGTCGCAGGTGCACCGACCGCGACAGAAATACACACACCGGACCAAGACATTGCAGAACCAGGCGCTCTGGATGCTGACTGCGAATGCACCAAAAGTGTTCGAAGATACAGCGAGGAGAACCATCGAAATCCACATGGATGCGAAAATGGAGAACCCCAGGGACCGCCAGGGCTTCAAACATAACCTTGAGACCTGGGTACCAGAGCACCGCAAAGAGCTCCTTGAGGCGTGCATCACGGTAGTGGCCTACTGGGTATCCCTGGGTGGCCCGATTTACGATGTTCCGAA
>JAHJLU010000294.1 GCA_018821745.1 Myxococcota bacterium
AAATTTTCCGAGGCGGGTACGAAATTTTCCGAGGTGGGTACGAAATTTTCCGATCCCTCCTGATAACACTTTGAAGCTGGTACAACATTCTTTTTTCACGGGGGAAATATCCCGGGCTACCCAAAGTGATCATCCAACACGTGTGTCTCCATCTGTGACCAATAGCAGCAATTGATGGCGCTACCGATGGCTCACTTTCAGTTCCCATTGTCGCTGCCGATAAGCCGCTTGACCGGGTAGTCAAAATGAGGACACGAGAGTCGTTCTCCAGATGGGCATATCTCTTTTCATAGGAGTAAAATTCACCCAAAGCAGGAATGGCCCCAGGGCCATCAGCCCAAAAGAACTCCCCCCACCCTCAGCCTGGAAATTTAGGAGGAGTTCTGGTACTAATGCCTTGAGGGGAGGACCGAAGCTACTTGAGAATACCAGGACTCAACTGCTGCGTGGGGCTCAAGACCCACGCCTTAAGAACACTATCGATGAACACCATCGAAATCGAAGTTCTTTGCAAGCACCATGCGGTCATAAAAGTCCTTCATCCTGCTGTTGGCAAGGCCAAGTTGCACGATTGCATCGAGTTTTTCAGATACGACAGTTTCACGTGGATAGGTCCTCAGATGAGGGGGTGGAAAATCCAGAAGGGACGGGAATTCAACCAGGGTGGCATCTGGGGTTATCGCGTCTCCAAAGCCAATGTCGACTTTGAGGTGAACCAAGGCGTTGGCCACACGGGCGTCGATTTCGATTTTGGTGCCTCCATAGGCCTGTCCTTCCCGGATGGGGCCGCTAGAAAGCGACGAAAGATCAAAAAGAACACCGTCGTCGGGCACATCGGCAGAGAGTACATGGGTGAAGACCGCCCTGAGATGCTGACCAGCAGGATCTCCGAAACCGAGCAAATCGATATCACGTGTCGCCCGATGTGGCTGGCCAGTCCAGAGCGTAAACAGCGACGCCCCTTTGAGGACGAACTGCTCCCCATAGGGCGAGGATGCGAGTCTGAAGAGCAGCCGTTCATTTGCGTAGCGGATGAGCAGGAGCTGGAAATCATCACCTCTCTGGCGGGCCAGATTCAAGAGACGGGCGCGAACCGAGGCCGCGATGTTTTTCTTTTGTGATTTTGTCATGCCAGCGCCTCCAGGTATGGCCGCATGAAGGCATAGATGCGATCAGCGCGGGCGGCTTCTATGAGGGTGTCGATGGTGCCCTTGCGATTTTTACGATAGTCCCTGAGCGCTTCCAGGGCGACCTCAAGGCCTACGTGACGCCGGAACCTGAAACAGTCGGCGACGGTCTTTGCCGGTGTCGTAATCGTGATTTCCAGGCCATCGATGACACGGGTTTCCGTCCCATGGAGACGGGCCGCTCCACTGGCACGGACGACCTCGATTCTGGGGGTGGCCATCCTGGGCATGCGGGCGTGACGATCGATCATGATCCACACGGCGTGAGGAGCCTCTGATGTCATATCATGAAGCTGCAGGGCGCTGAGAAGGCAAATGACGGCGTGGGGGGCGCGACTGATGACGTCGGCCAATGAACTATTTTCGGTGACAGGTCCTTCAACGAGACGGTAGAGGCCACGATCCACCCGTTCCAGCAATCCTCGGTCACACAGTCGTGTGAGGTACGTTCTCGAGATGCCGGCACGTTGGAGGTCCCGTGCTCGCAAAGGTCCTTGCCGTGCTATCTGGAGCAGGAGGTCGGTTTTCGATTGTGGGGGCGTTTGCATGGTACGTATCGTCTAATGAAAAAAATAAGGACAGACGTTATGTATCATAAAACTGAGCGCCGGTCAATATCCTGCGGGACCTGTTACCTTCGGGAGGCGCAATTTCAGGAATCATATGCTCAATTGAATAAATCCAACACACAGGGCATCATCGCAGGATGCTACCGTTCAATGGAGCTAATAGAGTAGGTCTGCGACAACGCAAGCCTGCTCCAATTCAGTGCCGAAGAGGCGGTGGGGGGTTTTGATCCCAATTGTTATTAATAGGAACGGACCTGTTCGCTTTCGAGTACGGCTTTGAGCCGCTTCAGGCGCTGGCAGCTCTTGGAGTGACCCTCCTGGCAGGCAATGTTATAGGCTGCTTTTGCGCCCTTGGGATTGTATTCCAGGCCGGTGCCGTCCTCGAAGAGAATCCCGAGCTTGTAGCAGCCGACTTTGTCCTCACGAAAGCATGCAAACTTATAGGCTTCTTTCGCAGCGCCTATTTGACTGCGCGCCTGCAAAAAATCCCCCAGGGCCACGCACGCCTTGGAATGGTGGAGATCGCAGGAGCGGACATAGTAGTTCATGGCTGTGCGCACATCCACGGGGACAATCGTCCCCATCTCGTAGAGTCTGCCCAGGCGGTAGCATGCCTTGCCCTCCCTGAGGTTGCACGACTTAACATAGAGGCGATAGGCGCTGTTGCCGTTCTTGGCCGCCCCCCACCCCGCCTCGTACATGTAAGCCAGATATGCACAACCCAGGCCGTTGTACTTGAGGCAGAGCTTTTCGAGGCGATGTCGTGCCTTGCGCTTCCACTGGCCTCCGCCCGTGCGGGCCATGATAAAGGCCTCCTCGGCGCAGGCGTCCCGGTTGTGCATGGAGCAGGCCCGTTTGTAATAGACCAGCGCAGAACTGATATCCTGGGAGACTCCCATTCCCTCAAGGAAGGCGCTCCCGAGGGCCGCGCACCCCTCGGAGTCATGGTAGGTGCAGCCGCGTCGGTACAGGGAGACTGCTTTGGAGCGGTTTTTCTCAACACCGGCGCCAAATCGGTAGACGTAGCCCAGCATGGTGCAACCAAGCCCGAACTTGAAGCTGGAACAGATCTCCCGCAGCTCCTTGAGTCCTTCGGCTGATTTGCCGTTGACCCCCAGATGCAGCGTCTTGTGCCAGGCGGCGTAGGTGCAGCTCTCGGGGTTGTGCATCTCGCAGGACTTTTCTACCAGGGCGTAGGACTTCCGGTTATCCTTCTTCACGAAGATGCCGTTGCGAAAGAAATAGGAGAGATTGAGGCAGCCGTAGTCGGAACCCTGGTTGCAGGCGTGCTTGAAGAACATAAGCGCCCGTGAATAGCTCTGGGGCATGCCGTTGCCGTCCATGCTCATGACGCCCAGGTAGTTGCACGAGACGGAATAGCCCTGATCGCAGCTCTTTTTCAGCCACCCGACGTAGCGCAATTTTTTTTGCGCAGTTGCGGTGTCCATGAGATAGAGGCGCCCGAGTACGGCGCAACCGTGGATATATCCCATGGTGCAGCTCTTCTGCAGGTATTTCATTGCCTTCTTGTGGTCCTGGTAGGGGCCTTTGCGCAGATAGGCGCTGCCCAATCGCTCACACCCCATCTCCACCTTCTCGTCACAGTATAGCTCCAGACCGCGGAGGGCGCTCTTTCTGTTTATATCCACGCCCTTCCCCGTGAATTTCATGAACTCGCGCATGATGCACCCCTCTTTGGTCCCGTTCTGACAGGCGAGGCGGTAGTGCCGGTACGCTTTCTTGAGGTCCACTGAGGTGCCGTTCACTCCGCCCCCGAAGTGTTTGCCCGCCATGAAGCAGGAGAGCCCCTTGCCCCGTGCACAATCAATAACCAGGCGTTCCCGGGTCTTCAGTCCCTTCTGGGAGTTGAGGAACGCAATGAGAGGGCTGTCATTGACACGCTCCCCCGCAATGATCATGGAGTTGTTGGCCCCGTAGAGGTACCCGAGCCGGTCGCACCCGGTGACAAGGGTGAACACGAACAGCACCTGCAGGAGGGGGTGGAGTGATATCAGGCGATTGTGGTTCATTATTAGTTGATAAAGGAAACCCATCCCCGGTGCAAGAAAAAGATACCCGAATTCTCAATCCATGACGCATGTTCCGTGAGTTATTCACCGGCTTGAATGGTGCTTTTGCGAAGAGCGGCGGTTTTGCATATCTCTGCCCGGAAGGGCATACGATAGTCATGGCACCGTTCTCGAAAACAGTTATACTATTTGCATCTTATTCAACGCTGGTGGTCATGCTGATCAGTGGCTGGAGGGTTTTTCATGAAATATGTGCTCACCCTTTCCCTGTTGGTATCGTTGCTCCTGATCAATTTTCAGTGCGGTCGTCAGGACTTTCCGCAGCTGCTCACGCCAAACCCGTCCCATGACGGGGGCGTTGATGGAGACGCGGATATTACAGACGCCGGGGATGACGCCGATGTCATCGATCCTCCCCCCGCCTGCGGAGAAAGTCCCCTGGAGATGGCGTTTGCGCTTCAGACCGACGTGGCTCCCGTGACCAAAGCCTTCGACGCCGAGGACTACATTCTGGCGGGCGACTGCACCTACCATGGCCCTCTTCGGACCGTCATCTCCGGGGACAGCCGCCTTGACCACGAGGTGGAGATTGAGCACGGCGACGGCAGCACCTCGGTGTTTCAGTATTTTATCCCCTTCGAGCGGGATATTCCCATGGCCACGGGCATGTCCTATACGGTCACCTATCGCGTGCAGCCGGGGTTTGAGTCCAGCGCCACGGGGGTGAAGGTGGAACGCAACACCTCGGGACTGGTGCCCCTGATCTTTATCGGGGACGCGGGGGAGTTTGGCCGCGCCTTCACGGAAAATGACCCCCTAATGGAGCCGCTGCAGGTGATCGTCATAGATCAGGACACCTGTGCACCAACAGAAGATCCCGTGTGTGGCGGTGATGTCTTTCTCAAGGCGCTCCTGTTTGATCCGGTACATGGGGGGGGCATATCCCTCCTCGGTGCGGTTCAGCAGGGGAAGAGCAATGTGGTGAACATCCTGGGGGACGAGTTTCTGGTCACCAACCTGCGAAGCTCCATAATTGAACCAACCTGCCCCGATCAGCAATCCACCTATGTCTCCTACATGGCCCTGCGTCCTCCCTCCGGGGAGATCCCCTGCGACACGGATCGCATCCAGTCAAACCTCGGCGATGCATTTGCGGAAGGAAACCTGTGTGACGAGGTGGAGTTCTGTGCCAGCCCGGAGCTTGCCGGGGAACTCAAGAGCATTGCACCGGCGCTGGAGTGTTATGAAGACGGCTTCGCCTGTGACGGCGACCTTCAGTGTGTGTGGTATACGCCCACAAACCTGGTGGGGGCGGAGACCTATTATGAAGTGTGCTCGGTCTCTCTTCTCCTCCCGGAGAGCACTTCCATCTTCTGCAATGTTTACTTCGACTGACGCCAAAATCATAAGACTCGATTTTAGCATGGTTGAAAACCGCCTGAGGAAGGGTTTAGAGGTCTGCTTGGATCCGGCGTAGGGTGTGACGAGCCCCTTGAGTTTGTGAAAAAGATCATGGAAGATCTTCTGCTCTTTGGGGGCTGAGGGAACATACAGATAGTGAAAACTGTAACTGGCCGCGCAGTCATAGTGGGTGGCTACAACGCGCAGCCCGCGAGCACGCCGCTCATCCCCGACGCGGACGAGGTGCCCTACTATCCCACCGTTACCGTAGATGGTTCCCGGGTCACCCTGCCCGACCCGTTCTTCATCACGATGTCGTATTCTCAGGAGTTCAGGTCCGCGTTGAGGAACTTCACGGTCCCTGAGAAGGTGCCCTGTGCGTCCTGGGCGGTGTATCCCAGGCCTTTGCCCAAAGGGGTAAGCGTTGTGCCAAAGAGAATCAAATACGCCGGGGCATCACGGGTTAGTGTCCCCTGTCTAAATCTCCAGGTGTCTGGGCTGTTGGCTTTGCTGCGAACCCTCAAGGTAATCCACCAGACCTTAGTATAAACTCAGGGTGGGACCAGGAGGTATTGTGGGACCTCACAGGTTTACGTTCATGTCAACTCCCGGATTACGGCGCGGGCGATCCGCTCGCTGTAGCACTCTTCGGGCCAGCGACTTTGGGGGCTCCAGCCCTTGTAGAAGCGGTGAAAATCCGTCCATGCGAGGGGAAAGAGTGGTCTCCACTGGGCCTCCACGGCGCGACCGGAGATGGAACTTTGGTGACGCTCAAGGGCCGCTGAGAGGGAAGCAAAATAGCTGTCGAGGAGATCGGCCTCCCATGCCTCAAACTCGTCCTCCGAGAGGCAGCTGCCTATAAAATAGGCCACATCCTTCATGCCGCATCCGCCACCCACATACTGGAAATCCACCGCCGCCACGGCCTCCCCCGAGGGCGAAAAGCAGAAGTTGGCGAGCTTCGCGTCGCCATGCACAAAGGTCTGAAAGGGGGCTGCGCTCAGCCTCGCGTCAATTTTCCCCGCCACACGCTTGAGGCGAGTATCCGTGAGCGCGTTCAACTCATCGGGTCTGGTGGCCAGATGCCAGTAGGTGCCCCTCTTCCAGAGCGCTGTCGGAGTGCACCCCATGAAGGTGGCGTGAAAATGTGCCAGCCAGGAGAGGCACAGGAACATTTCGTCCGGGGAGAGGGAATAGCGTCGACGGGAGAACCCGACGACATCAAGATCCTCCATGACAATAAGCACTTCCTCTCCTTGTCTGGCGATGGCCAGAGCGTGGGGAACCCGGCAGCCCTCGCCGCACCGGTGGCTGTAGTTCTCGTACCAGGAGGTCTCCACCCCATAGGATCTAAGCTTTCGTTCGTGGGATCGACTCCCCGCTTTTTTACTCCGGGGAAATCGAACGTGCTTCACCACCACGCTGGGCGAAGTGGCGCCTCCCAGTTTGACCCGGAGAATCTCCCCGTATCCGCTCCAAAGCTCCTGAATACTCTCCATCTCCTCCACAGCTTTCGCCTGTGAGGAGGAGAGGATCGTCTCAAGAAAATATCTATTCATACATAAATCCCTTGTGAGATATGCGGTCTACGCCGTGCATAAGTGCCCTTCAATTATTTTCTTTCTCTTTCTCTTCTGCCTGTTGTTTTTCAAAGGCCTTCTTCATCTCTTCCCGGATGTACTGCCCATACTCCTTCGCCTCCTCCTCACCAAGCAGCGCGACCGTCGCCTCCCTGTCCCGCTTGTAAACCTTTCCCCCTTCGGCCCTCGCCTCAGTTTCCGTGAGCTCGCCCCGCTGGAGTCGCTGGAAATTCTTCCGGTGGGTCTCAAACCCGCTCTCGATTATGGAATGCATTTTTTTGGCCACCTCTTCACTGACATTTTTGTCTTCAATATAGCGGTTGGCGGCGCTGACCATGCCCGTCTCAAGAGTGTCCATGAACTTGTGAAACTTCTGGGCCTTCTTGCTCTTCTCATCATCGATATAATCACCCACTTTTTTCGCCGAGAGCTTCTCCGCCAGTGCCTTGGCTTTTTGAGCGATCAGTCTCTCAAGGGCGGCATCATTTATCTGTTTGCTCCTACTACGATGGTCAGGGTTTAGCGAATCAGCCTTTGAGGCACCCATGGAACCACCGGAGCGCGGAGCATTGGCCGTCACCGACTCCTTCTCCTCTTCGCATGTCCTGAGGGCCTCCTTGCACCTGCCATGAGCCTGGCGTGTCTTCTTCGAGCCCGAATAGACCTTGTACCAACCCACGGCCGCCAGTGTCAGGGAGAGCATCATGGCGACCCAGAGAATCACCAGGGGTTTGCTGTCGTTTTTGGAATCCATCATAACCCTCCCAAGGCATGGGTGGAGAGAATAGGAGTCTCTCGCTCACTGCGCCTGCTGATGTCGCAGGACTGTCGTCTTTTTAGCACTAAAGAGGGTGAGGGTCTTTCCCTTTTTCGAATAGGAGTGAACAAACAGAGTGGGGATTTTCCGTTTGCGGATATCCCCCAGGGGTAACCTGCCGGCGGCAGCCGAAGTAAATGAGAAGTCATCAATACGCGCGGCGTTTTCGAACATGCCAAAGGAGTAAACCACGTGCTTTCCCAAGGCGTTCTTCCCCTGCCTGGTAACGAGGAGCGTGGTGGCATCCCACTGCACCTTGGGTGCGGCGGTGGGGGTGAATCCCTCGGGGAGGGACTCGTTCTCCTTGAGCACAAAATAGGTGGACCCGCTGATGACTGAGGTGACGTGCATGTCACCGATCTTGAACACACAGAGCTGGCGCGCCGCGTTGAAGTAGACCATTCGCTTTCCGTAGCTGTGCCATAAAACTGAGGTCCCCCCGGGGATCATAACGGGCTTTTTCACCAGTTTCGTGATCTCCTCGGCGTTCTCCGCAGGTTCGGCCTTCTGCGTTACACGATACCCCCAGAGATTTTTGTATGCTATTGGGCGCTTCCCCCAAAGGTCCAGCGATGAACCGCTCACCTTTGAATCAGCTGCCGCGCCTGCGGGCTTCACGGTGGGTGCAGCATTGCCCCGGCCACCTTTTGCCTCTCGGGTTGTGGTGGGGGCAGGCGTACAACCAGCCGCAAAGGTGATGCTCAGTATTGTGAAGATCAAGCCTCTTTTCACCCGGTGCCTCCGTTTTCTCACATGTTTGAATAAATTGCATAGGCCATACCACCGAGGGTGGCGGCTATGGAAAACCCCACGACCAGGACAATGAAGAGCCCCTCACGGTCATGCAGTATCGACCCGGCTTTTTTAGCGGCCAAAGGCACGGGACAGCCCGCCTGCCGGCATGCTTCTTTGATGGATCCCGCGATCTCCCGGCGTTTCTGTTTGTCCTGTTCGTGCGCAAGGCATCGCTCCAGCAGCTCCACCAGCTCTTGATAATAGCCCGCCTCTCGCATCACCTCGGCTGCCAGTTTGGCAATATCTGGGTCGAACAGGTTTGCCAGACTTCGCTGGAAGGCGTCGATGGCCCGGTCGGGCTTGCCCTGCTTGACAAACTGCTTTCCGATCAGCGCGTAGAGTTGACCTTGCCCAGGATACGCCACCGTCGCACGCTCCGCCACGCGCTGAGCGTCTTCAAGGCGATTGGCATCCCGGAGCGTCCGAACGAGGAAGTCAAAGGTGCGGTACAGGGCGTTGGGCTGCTCCACCGCGCGAAGACCTGTGGAAATTGCGCGGGTTAATCCCTTGTCATCCTCTTCCTGGTCCTGGCTATAGTTGTCCTGAACTACTTGATACCATGCGTAGGCATCCTCGGGATGCTCAGCTACGCACGCGTTGAAATATTCCTTGCGTCGAGAAGCAACCAGCGTGTTGATAGCATCGGGAATCTCAGCTCCACTATGCCCCAGCGCCTCAAGCTTCTTCTGGACCTGTGGAAAATCTCCCCACCAGAAGGCGTAGACGGCAAGCTCATGCTCGCCCAACCCCTCAAGGGCCTCTCCGATGAGAGTCAGCGTACGCTCACTCATGTCCGACTCCCCCCCAACCATGTTGCTGTCCGAAAGCACAAAAAAGGCGTCGAGGATATTCCCGGTGCTCAGGGACTCCAGCCCTCTCCTGACGTCAAGGAGTGTCTCCTGGTTTTCCACGTCCCCTACTTTCACACTGTACCGGTACAAATGTCCGATAATATCCAGGGTTCTCTCCACATCTTTCTCACGGATCGCCGTCAGGGCAAACTCAGTGATCGCTTCATCATCACAATCGTCAAACTCATCAGGATCCCTGGGCCACTCCTTGCCGGGTTCACGGTTTATCCTGACCGTGGCTGAACGGTGCTGAACACCGGGGGAAGATTGTACCTTGCTGTCGCCTGGAAACTCCATTTTTGTCACACCGCCTCCTGTAGGAAATAAAAAAACCAGATCAATAGCCTGCGATACTATCAGGATCCCATGACAGGTCAAGCGCCCACTCGCGGGGCCCGGGAGAATGTGGGGAAAGTCAGATAACTCTGAAACAACCCTTTCATGCAGTTCCGCCTGGAGACCATCTACCTTTTCTCCCACTCCCTGGTGGCAGGGCGGCTTGCTTCGCCCCCTTTTTCACGGTACATAAGGTCCCTCCGGATTTCTTCCAGGAGAGTGAGGTCCGCAGGGCAGAAGACTCGATTTCATGGTGGAAAGGGCAGGTGGATGGAATCAGGGGCACTGGTCGGCCCAGGCGGTGATGGTGTCCTGGCGGGTGTAGCGGCCCTGGGAGTATCCGTAGCGGTTGTCCATCTCGGAACAGTCCTGGAGCTTCTCCACGGTGTCCCAGGTGCCCCGGGTGAACTTGTAATAGAACCATTTGCCCCGGGGGAGGAGC
>JAHJLU010000295.1 GCA_018821745.1 Myxococcota bacterium
AGGATTCTCCTCCCCCGTCGGCCACGGGGTTGGTCTCGTCGTAAATCCCCAGACCGATACCCAGGCGTAAAAAGAGGGTGACCTGTTTCATCAGGGAACCGGTCTGCAGATCGAAGCCTCCTGAAAAATAGCCGGAGTCGTAGCTCACGTCGTCGCCGCTTCCGGAGAAAAAGCCTGCAGCCAGGAAGGGCTTGAAATATTTGTAGCCGCCGAAGAGATACTCGATCTCAATCCCCGGTGTGAAGCCCCCGGCCATGTACCCGAAGGTGAGGCGCACTCCCAGCCCGGGGCTGGTGCTCACATAAGTGAAGTCCGCGTCGGGCAGTGTGGGTTCTTTGGCCCCCACCACGCTGCCCCACAACAGAGAACCCAGAACACCCAGGATCATCAGACACTGTCTCATGGTCTCTTCTTCCTGCAGGTTGCCCAACACCGGGAATTAGTAAGGAAAAGAATACTTTGTCACAAAACAACAGCCGATTCAAGCGGGGAAAAGGTAATTTCGAACAATTACTCAGGCGGGCTGGCTTTCCATGTGGTGGATGGCGTAGAGGGCGGCGACGGTACCGTCGGCGACGGCCGTGGTGAGCTGCCGGATGCGCTTTGTGCGGATGTCCCCCGCGGCGTAGACACCGGGGAGAGAGGTCTGGGTCGACTCATCGGCGACGATCTCGCCCCGATCGTTGATATCGAGCATCCCCTCAAAAAGTTTGGATGAGGGCACATACCCGATGAAGACAAAGGCGCCCGCCGCCTCGACCACGCCCCGCTCCCCCGTCTCTTTGCGCTCGTAGGCGACACCGGTGATGCGGGAGTCTCCAATGAACTCCAGCACCCGCACGTTCATCACATAGTGGAGCTTGGGGTTGGCTTTCGCCTCGTCCACGGCAGCCTGGAAGGCCTGGAAGTGGTCAAACTCATGGAGAATCGTAATTTTACTGGCATATTTTGACAGAGAGACCGCCTCTTCCAGGGCGCTGTTGCCCCCTCCGATGACCACAATCTCCTTATCCGTAAAGAAATCGCCGTCACAGGTGGCGCAGTAGGAGATTCCCTTGCCCTTGAAGACTTCTTCCTTGGGGATCCCCAGCTTCCTGGGTGTCCCCCCCGTGGCGATAATGAGCGTCTTGCCTTCATATTCGGTGCCATCAGCCAGGGTGAGCCGTTTGACCGGCGTGTCCAGAGAGACGCCCGCGATGACAGCGTTCCCCTTGATCTTGCAGCCGAAGGACTCCGCCTGCTTCTTCATGGCGAAGGCCAGGGAGTATCCGGGCACATCGGGGATTCCCGGGTAGTTGGATACCTGGTGGGTCATGATGGGTGCTCCACCCACCGTCCCCGTGTCGAGGATGAGCACAGATTTTTTCGCTCTCCCGAGATAAATACCCGCAGTGAGTCCGGCGGGACCGGCACCGAGAACAAGTGCGTCAAACATGGCACACCTTCCTTACTTGGTGAGGTATTCGGCAATGATAGCTTCCACCTGATCCCGTGCCTGGATGCTGCTGGTGGCTTTAACGGCTTTCCCGTCCTTGAAATACATGGTGAAGGGGAGACCCATGAAATCCCGGCACAGCTCATGGGCGCGGATGTATTTTGACTCGGGGGAGTCAAATGCCATATCGAAGAAGGCCACGTGCTCGTGGTTTCCTTCATCCTCAAGCTCTTTCATGCTGCCGTATACAGGGATACACATGGGGCCCATGCGGCCGCAGCACACCATGACGTTTTTGTTGGCGCTGATGGTTTCGAGGAGCTGTTTTTCGGTGGTGAGGTGTTTCAGGTCAGTTGAAAGTTGCATGGTTATCTCCTTAGGGTAAAAGTGGGATTCTCCCCACAGTTTCAGAGATAACCACCATTATTACCCCGTCAATAGTTCGTAATACTTTTTGTTTGTTTTTTCTGCAACACAGGAATTCATTGATTATCTACTGCGTATACGCACACGGTGGAAGGCATCGGACACAGACTTCAGGGCACCATCTTCTCCAGCACAATCTTGCCGGGGCCCTTCTCTCCCGCCTCGATGAGGCCGTGGGCCTCTCTGAGGCTCGAAAGGGTGAGAGCCCCAAGGTTTGTTCCCTCGGTTGAGACCAGCTGCCCCGACTCCACCATGGCCGCCACCCGGGCGAGGATTTTACCCTGCTCACCCATGTCATCGGTGTGGAACAGGGAGCGGCTGAACATGAGCTCATAGTGCAGGGAGAGGCTCTTGGGCTTGAGCTTCAGCACATCGAGGGGCTCGGGGTCATCGATGAGCACCAGCTTCCCGAAGGGCAACAGCAGACTGGTGAATGCGAGAAAGTTGAGATGGGTGTGGGAGAGGCTCACCACGTGGGAGACAGCGGCAATCCCAAGGGACTTCACCTGCTCCGCGAGATCCCCGGCCCGGTGATCCACCACGTGATGGGCGCCCAAACGAAGACACCACTCACGTCCCTTTTGCGTGGAGGCCGTGGCGATAATGGTGGCGTCGGTGAGGACCCTGGCCAGCTGGATGACCATGGAGCCCACGCCGCCGCTGCCGCCGCTCACCAGCAGCACAGCCTGCCCGGGCCACACCTGGACCTCCAGGCGTTCAAAAAGGAGCTCCCAGGCCGTGATGGAGGTGAGGGGCATGGCGGCGGCAGCCGATGCGACCAGGTTTTGGGGAGCACGGCTCACCAGGCGGTGATCCACCAGCTGGAGTCGGGCGTTACAGCCTGGGCGGTTCAACTCCCCCGCGTACCACACCCGATCCCCGAGCTGAAAT
>JAHJLU010000296.1 GCA_018821745.1 Myxococcota bacterium
CCGAAGAATCGAGGAAGGCCATGAAGACCACTGCGTGCCCGGAACCCGTAGTGCGGTTTATGTTGATCATGGAGCCGGGGACCAGCTCCTCGAAAGGGACGTTCATCCCCATGCCGAAGTGACGGTAGGCATCTGCACTGCCGCCGGAGTCGATATCGCCATGGTTGACCCAGATATGGGCCTTGATGTCGGTGGTGCCCAGATATTGCCAGGAGCGTTTGGCCAGAAAATCCCACACCGAGGCATCTCCCGTGTCGTTGGCATAGAGCTCCATGGCAACGAGCATAATCTCCATGACCGCCGCCACGCACATGGTCTTGTTCTGCACTCCGGTCTGGGGAATGGTCCCGTAGGGGCCGTAGGTGACGTCGTGGGTGAGCACCGAGTTGATGTCGTAACCGAGGAGGGCGTAGTGCTGGTCGATATACTCAACGGCGTCGATGATATAACTGGAGAAGAGCGTGGAGGGGTCGAGATCCTGTGCGCGCAGGGTGATATTGAGGATGTATTCCCCCGCGTTGGCGATACCATTGTAGGTGTCGATGACCACATAATAGGTACCGGCCTCCAGGGAAGTCACGATCTTGTGGTTGTCCCGCTCAATGAGCGCAACGGGAGAGAGGGAGGAGAGGAGGTGTACGTCCACATCGACCCCCGAAGGCTCGGGAAGCAGCAGCTCTGCCGCAAAGTAAACGGGCTCATCTACGGTAAAGGCATAGTAGTACTCCGGGCCCGACTCATTAACTGAGCTGGGCGGATAGGTGCTGATGTTGCTCACCGTGGACTGCGACGTGTCGCGGGAGTCATATCGCACCACGGGCAAAGTCACGGCAGTACTCGCGGAAGGGACGCCGAAGAGAACCGGATCCTGGGGAGTCCCGGCATAAAAGGGCTCTGCGGTGAAGTGCAGCGTGTAATCACCTGCGTTCTGGGTTCCTGCGTAGGTGTCCAAAGAGAGATAGTAGGTGCCGGCATCCAGATTCTGGTAGATGGAGGAGTTGTGGCGGGCAATCAGGGTGACAGGGCTCAGGCTGGAGAGCAGGTGGATGTCGATATCGACCCCGTCTGGCTCGGGAGAGGCAATCCACGCCTGCACCTTCATGCGCCGGGGAAGTGTGAAAACATAAAAATACTCGGGGCCCGACTCGTCGAGGGTGTCGGGAGGATATGTGTCGATAACACTGGAGCCCGAGAGGGAGGTGTCCTGGCTGTCGTTGTAGGTGGCACCGTAGTTGGACACGGGAATCACAAAAGGATCAGAGAGGGTCCCTGCGTGGGACTGCTCACAAGCATCCCCGATGCCGTTACTGTTGGCATCGGCCTGGTTGGGGTTATAATCACCCGGGCAGTTGTCAGAGGCGTCGGGAACCCCGTCACCGTCTGTATCCACGGGCGTGTTTTCGTCGCAGGCATCGCCGATACCATCGTTGTCAGCGTCTTCCTGGTTGGGGTTGTAGTCATCGGGGCAGTTGTCCGCGCTGTTCTCGATGCCATCAACATCGGTATCGTTGGGAAGTGGCTCACACACATCCCCCACCCCATCGCCATCGGAGTCCTCCTGGAGCGGGTTATAATGGTAGGGACAGTTGTCGTCGGCATTTTCCACGCCATCGAGATCCGCGTCGTCGGGGTTGGGCTCACACACATCCCCCACTCCATTGTTGTTGGAGTCTTCCTGGAGGGGATTGTAGTGGTTGGGGCAGTTGTCGATTTCGTTGGCCACTCCGTCGTGATCGTAGTCAGCGGGATCTGGCTCGCACAGATCTCCCACGCCGTTGCCGTCGGAATCGGCTTGATCGTAGTTGGGTACCAGCGGACAGTTGTCAATGATGTCCACGATGAAGTCGTTGTCCTGATCCCGCTCACAGACACCGTTATAGAGCCTCTCACCGTCATCACAGCCCGTTCCGTTGTTGTCGGCAGTTGTGCCGCCCCCGATGCAGGAACTGGCTGCAAACACAAAGGCGAAGAGGAACAGAACTCGAAAGGGGGGTATGAAGTTCATGGTGCACTCCAAGGGGTAAAGAGAAAATAGCCTCCATATTTTACACCATTATTTAGGACTCGCAACCCTTTCAAAAGTGTTCGCTTCTTGGTAAAGTCCCCACGTTAAACCGCAGCGAGCCGTCACCCGGCATTGGTTACTGCGCAGGCAAAGGAGTCGCACATGGCGAAGATTATTACTGGAATAGAGGCAGCGGCCATGGTCAAACCCAAGGACCGCATCATGATTGGCGGTTTTCTCGTGGTGGGCGCACCGACCCATCTCATTGACTGTATGGTGAAAAGAGGCACAGAAGATCTTCATCTCATAGGGATCTCCACCGATTATGACCAGCGCGGCTTCGGGCGGCTCATCACATCGGGCCAGTGTCGCAGCGTCTCCCTCAGTTATATCGGCACCCACAAGCTTTGCATGGACCTCTTCACCAGGGGTGAGATGAAGATTGAGTTCGTCCCCCAGGGCGTTCTCCAGGAGCGAATCCGGGCGGCAGGCGCAGGGCTTGGCGGGGTTTTCAGCCCCGTTGGAGTCGGGACCCAGGTGGCCGAGGGCAAAGAGACCCTGGTGGAGGACGGAAAAACCTATTTGCTCGAGAAGCCCATGCACGCTGACTTTGCTTTTATCCGTGCCCACAAAGCTGATAAATACGGCAACCTCCGCTACAGGGGCACCGCCATGAACTCCAATCCCCCCATGGCCATGGCCGGGAAGATCACCATCTGCGAAGTGGATGAAATCGTCGAACCCGGTGAGATTGCCCCCGAAGACGTTCACACTCCCGGGATTTTCGTGAATTATCTTGTCAAGCGGCCTGAAGGCATGGAGGAATAATATGGATCGCCAGGAAAAACGAGAAATGATCGCCAAACGCATCGCCCGTGAACTGGAAGACGGATACTACGTCAACCTGGGCATCGGCATCCCCACTCTGGTGGCCAACTATATCCCCGAGGGCAAGACGGTCTTCATTCAGAGTGAGAACGGAATCCTCGGCGTAGGACCCATGCCCGAACCGGGCATGGAAGACAGGGAGCTCATTAACGCCGGCGGCGGGCACATCACCGCCATCAAGGGTGCCGCCATCTTCGACAGCTTCACCAGCTTCTCCCTGATCCGGGGTGGCCACCTTGACATGTCCGTGCTCGGTTCACTGCAGGTTGATGAAGCGGGTAA
>JAHJLU010000022.1 GCA_018821745.1 Myxococcota bacterium
CTTACGAACAATCCGAAATAAACCTAAAATAACCTAAAATAACAGAGTGGTAACTGTTAATAAAAACTTGTGATCAATCATGAGGCCTTTGCAGGAATGCCGGGGAGTGACGGGGGTCAGGGGCGGTGGTTTTTGGCTATTGCTTTGATCCAGTCAGCTCTGACACCGGCCTCACGGGCGCAATCGGGCCAGGTGGTGAGGGCTTCTTGCACTGTTTGCACAATGTGGGCAGCGCGGGATTTGGAGAGGGACGCCGTCTCAGCTACGGCCTCGAAGTCCGGGGGGGTAAAATCATCTCTCTTGCCGTTGAGGGACATCTGGTGCCGTGCAGTCCACGCCCCGGATGGATTGTAGGCATAGGTCACGTCATAGGCGGGTGAGAGGCGCCAGCGGCCGGTGCGATCCATGAGAAAGGCGATGTTCTTTACGTGGTCGTCCTGGTTTCGGGCCAGAACGTTGAAGACCATGCGGCGGTACTGCTCCTCAAGGTCCTCCATGGGCAGCCCCAGTTGTCGCATGATGAGGAGGGCCTGCTCGTAGGAGTGGCCGCCGGGATTGTTGAAGTCAAAATGGGCCATGGCCGCCAGGGATTGCATGTGGATCTTGTCACCCCCGGGGAGCCGATCGAAGCGCCGGGTCATGAAGTGGCGCCGCCCGCTCTCCTCGAGGAGGCGGCACTCTGCCATGGTGATCCCCGCCTTCTGGGTCATGAGGTAGTAGGCGTACTCCACGGTGCCGTAGCCCGCGGGATCGTTGAGCTCCCGGTCGCGGTTCCCCGAGACGCCGTCGAATTTGAGGAGCCAGTACTCAAACCCGGGGGTGGCCACCTGGCCCGAGCGGACCTCGCCCGTGTCCGGGTTCCAGGCGATGACCGCCTTGGCCCGGGCGCCACCGGCGGAGGTGCCCACGTGGAGGATGTGGCGCAGAGCATCGGTTTGGGCGTCGGGGGTGAAGGGGACCCGCAGGCTGGAGCGGCTCGAGAGGATCTGTGAGGCGATTTTCACCAACTCCGAAACCTGAATCGTCTCGGATCGTGTGGAATTGGGCCCGGCCACGGGGGCAAATTCCAGGGCGCCCATGCCCCTTGTCCCCGTGTAGCAGAGTCTCTCCACGGCGTTGAAGCTCTCGGGGAGTCGACCCTGCGAGGCGAGCCAGGTATCGACCAGGGCGTTTCCGAAGCGGTCAGGGAGGGAGTCCGCCAGGAGGCCCGGGAGCCCGTGAAAACTTGCGGCCGGCAGGGCCGGGAAGCTGTACACCCGTGGCCCCAGGGGCATGGCGATGGGGGCCACCTGGATGCCGCTGGGGATGAAGCGGGGATCGTACTCGAAGGCGGCGGTGTTGCTGTTTTCTTCCAGGGAGACGGCGCCAATGCGGGTCCCCCACAGGCGGACCTCAGCTATGGTGGTCATTGGTCACCCCAGGTGAAGGGCACTGCGTCGGCCACGGGCTTCTTGCGGGGAGGGCGCTTGCGGGTGGTTTTTGCATGCTCAAGCTGCTTCATTGGGCTCGCAAGAGGCTCCGGGATGAGGCTGTTGAGGTTGGCCGTGAGGGAGAGCGCTCTGAGCACCCGGAGGAGACCGGAGAACTGGATGGAGGAACCGGCCTCGAGTCGCTCCAGCGTGCGCTTGGAGATCCCCGCCTCGTAGGCGAGCCGGGCCTGGGTGAGCCCCTGCTCGACCCGCAGCCGGGTGACGCGATTCCCCAGCTCGCCCAGTATGGTTGTGTCGGTGTGGGTTGAGAGTATTTCCATGGGGACAGTGTAGTGTGGTGAGCAAGAAAGGCAAGGTGAATCGCCAGATATGGCGAACAATGAGAGGTTCTGTCAAGGTAATCGCCAAATATGGCGAAAATGTGCGACTCTCAGTGGTTCATTTCATGGGAGGTGGCGTAAAGGCGGGCGTGATCTGCGACAGGGCCTCGGCGGCGTTGAGGAGATCCATGTCGCCCCACAGTGGTCCCACCAGCTGGACTCCCAGGGGCAGCCCCTCCCGGGTGAGCGTCAGGGGCATCAACACGGCGGGGTGTCCCGTGAGGTTGAAGGGACAGGTGTATCCGATGCCGCCGATGTTTCCGGGGATTTTCCTGCCGTCCACGTCGATGGGCGTGTGGATCTTCCCCATTTTCCGGTGCAAAAAGGCGGGCGCGGGAGTTACGGGGGTGATCCAGGCGTCGTAGTCGCCAAAGAAGCGCTCCAGGGCGGCAACCAGTGCATCGCGCTGCTCCAGGATCATGAAGTAGCGCTTCAGACCGGCGGAGGCGACCCGAGCGCCCGCTCTGGTGATGGGATCCTTGAACATGAGCGGCCCAAGAATCCTTATGAGGGTGCGCAGGGGGGCGGGGAGCTCGGCCAGGGCCATCATGGTGAAGAGTTCGCCGTAGGTTTTCCA
>JAHJLU010000297.1 GCA_018821745.1 Myxococcota bacterium
CTCGAGATAGATGATCTTGTTTCGAGTCTCCTTGAGCTCAAAGACCATGTTGTTGAAATCCTCCGCCAGGGTGGTCAGTTCATCGTTTCCGCCGAGGGGGACCCTGGTGTCGAGATCCCCCGAAGCGACGTTGCGGGTCGCGAGCGCCAGGGTCTTAATTTTCCGGGCCACGTTTTTTAAAATCAGAATGGAGACCGTTGAGGAGATCAGCACAATAATGGCAAGGACCACGAAGAAAAAGTACCAATAGTACTTTCGCAGTCCTCTGAAAATGCGCATGACCTTGACATTCTCTTCATAGATGGTTGCCAGCTTTTTATAGCTCTCCAGGGCCTCTGTTCCCGTGGCCATGACGATCTGGAGGTCACCGGAGGAGAGACGGCGGACATGGGAAATGTGCCGAAAGCCCGGACCGAAAAGAGCATGCCGCTGGTGAATAACAAGGGCCTTCACCTCCGGTGTCTCGTAGCCAGTCTCCGTCTGTTGCTCCAGAAAGGTCTTGGGCGGGTAGAGGGCAATCCTCGCGATCTCTTTGTGCTCCTTGAACACCACTTTGAGCCTGTCATGGAAGTTCTCCGCCGTGGCCTTCTCAGAAAGACGGAGGCTGAAGAGGGAGGTCTCGGCGATGAAGCGCCGCTTCTTTTCTGTGATGAGACTCTTGTATGCCTCGGTGATTTTGTTTTTATCGCGGTTGATGGAGCGCAGATGTCCCATTACCATGGCGTCGTGGGCGCTGAGCAGATAGAGCAGGATCATGACCGCTAAAAGCGCCGGCAGCAGGGCCGAAAAGAAGACAACAACGAGGAATTTTCGGGCGATGGTCCTTCTCATTTTTCCGGAATTTCCCCCCCGCTGACCTCTTTGGTGGTCACGTCGAGGTTCAGATCATTGCCACCGATATCCTTGGAGATAAAGAGCGACAAAAATGATCCCACGTAATTTGTTCCAACCGCTGCCGATTCGCTCTGCCGCATCCACAGCCGCACTTTTTTCAGCAGCTTGGGTGAGATGGGGTTCAGTTGGACATTTACCTTCATGGAATATACTGCTGTTTTCACCACCTGGCTCTTCTTCATGACCACCATGGAGACAGTGGCGAGCGCGGCCATGAGCTTTTTGACCTTTTCAAACTTCTGTTTTACACGACTTTTGGGGGTCACGCAGACCAGGGTGTATTGTTCATCCCAAAGATCGTACGTGATTTTGCAGTAGCGGATATATCCGGCCAGTGGTTTGATTTCCCCTTTTCGATAAAGACTGAGTTTGTAGAGGAGCCGCTGCGTGAGGCCCGATTTCATGCGCTTTTTTACAAAGGCAGTGTTGAGGTTGGGCAACGAGATGCGGGAATAGACTTCCTGTTTGCGGATCTCGAGCTGGGGCGACTTTGCCCTGATTTCAGGGGCTGCCGCCAGGAGGCACGTCATGAGAAGCGCATGCGGAAGATATCGCATTTACAGAGGGAGCCTTCCTATGACATTTGAAATTGATAGACTGAATATGCCCAGCCGGGTGTCGAGGTGGACGCCGAAGTTTGCGGTGAGATCTATGGGTGCGGTCTCCCAGAAGCCGCCCTCCCTGTAACGGAGTCGAGTGGCAGTGGAGAGCATGAACATCCCCCCGGAGATGAAAAAATTGGCCCGGTAGACGAAGGCCTCACCTTGGTAGAAGGTGTAATCATAGCGCATGGTTGCCTTGGCTGCTGCGGTCCCCCACCGGATGTCAGAGATGCCTGTGTTCATGATGTTGGGTGAGGGTGCGACGGAGAGGTTGAGCCCCAGCGCCCGCTGGGGAATAAGATCCTGGACGTCCCCTATGTATATTTTTTCAAAAAGGGGCAGGTTTCCCATCATGGAAGCCCCATAAAGGTGCAGCGAGAATGCATGGGATCCCATCGCGAAGAACCTGGAGGCGAGGAATTCTGCTTTGAGGAAGGTGTAATTGGAGAGGGTTAGGGGAGATCCCGAGCGGGCGGACAGCTCCACCAGAGAGCCCGATGACGGCAGCACGGGACGGTTTCTGCTGTCGTATATCAACTTCATGAAAAAAACGCTGATGGCGCTCAGTCCGTTGTTGAGACCGAAATCAATATTCTTTGTGCGGCCGTCTTCCAGGTGTCTGACCGCCTCGGAGGGGATATCCGCAAGCACGAGGTTGCTGTCGAACCCCAGATGCAGGAAGAATGGCCCCACGGGAAAATAGGTCTTCGCCTTCAACCCGAAGGAGAGGTAATGCATGGAGAGAAAATTGGCCGGATCTCCGGAGCCGCTGTCCCCGTAGGTCTGATAGAATTCACTGCCGCGGTTGAAGTGGACTCCGGCGAAGACTGGCAGCTTGAACGTGGAAGGCAGAAAGGTATATGCTTCGAAGGCGGCCTGACTGCGCCCTCCCATGATCTGCGGTTCGGCAGTTCCCACGGCCGATATCCCGAGGGTTAAGCCTCTCCCGAGAAAATTCCGTTCCTCCAGGCCAAGGCCGGCCCAGAAGGGAATTATCCGGGAGGTTCCGCCGAAGATGTGTTTGATAAGGAGAGTGCCACGCTCCACGAG
>JAHJLU010000298.1 GCA_018821745.1 Myxococcota bacterium
AAAATGGATGGATGCCATCGACGAATCTTCTCCGAATTTGGATACGAAGGCCACAAGCTTTTTATTGATACCCCTTGGCAGGTTAATGGTCGCCTGCAGCACAGATTTCGCAATATGGAGCCGGGGCATTTTACAGCCTCTCTTTCAGAACGCTGCGAAGTGCATCTACTGTACATCCGGGATCACCAACAACGAACACTGTCCACCCAGCGGCAGCGATTCGCGAGCGCGCCGGGGCCTGATCTGCGGCCAACACAGTCACCCTGGCAGAAGGCCAGATCAACTCTCCCTGGCCAAGCTCAGTCCTGCCATCGAAGATGTCGCCGGGTTCATCAGGGAGAATGACCCCTTCCAGGTAGAGAGTAATCAGCGTCTGTCGACACCAGTCGTCCTCTACTTCACTGAGAGACGATGCGATTTCCTCTGTAAATACAGATTCCTCCCGCACATCTTCCACCACACTCGCTGTGCTTTCCATGTCTGATGTCTGCTCCACTATCACTCCCGCATCTGCGAGCAATGAAGCAAGCTCCTGAAAATGGTATGACATCATGACCTTGTCCGCGAGATCCTCAGCCATGAGCGTGAGGACGTGGTACTGCATGGTTCTTAGGGCCGCACGAGACCGCCGATCTCTCATCGTTCGCGTGTCATTGCCATGGATCTGCGAACTCATCCCGTCGACGAAAACAAGGATTTTCTGTTCCGGCCAGGCAGCGTCAACTATGGTATAGCTCATGCCAGGGATCTCAACGGTGTGTTGAAGGGTAGGGGTAGGGAATCCTCTCTGTTTCACAATTGCAACGTAATTCTCCTCTGCGGGGCTCTCCAACTTATCGCGCTCGACCTCCACTTCCACTAAATTCGCAGGGATCAAATGTTCAAGTATCGGATGCTGCTTTAGTTCCTCCAGCTCTTCGATAGCGCGGTATCTGTCCAAGAGATCGTGTGACATCTGATTTCTGAAATGCTTCATACATGCATAGCACGCATCTTTGCACTTAGATGGACAGGCGCTTAGCACCTCCCGCGCCTTTGCCACAATAAGCTCCCACCGATCTCTGATCTGCGGTAGGAAACCGCTCCCCCCAGGTGTGGAGTCATAAAGATAAAGGGTCACCTGATGCTCATTCTCCGCTCGAATGAACCCATCGATTTCCCCAGACTCCATATCCAGCACCTGTCTAGCGCCAATAAGGATCCCCTCCAGCACGTTTAGAGCGCCCGCCTGATCCGAGAAGGGTCCGAGGGAGATCACATCTGATGTCACCTGCACATGCAGGGCAATGCGGCGCACAGCCTCCGGCTGTTTGTGTAGCGTTGCGTGCATCTTTTCAAAGTTATCTAACTCCCTCTTGGACGCCCTCGGTGAGCGGGTTGCTCCGCAGACTGTGCACACAGGGAAGCCCATCTTTTCCACATCGGGAGCCCCCAGGTTCACCAGCACAAGGTCCTGCTTAGAGAGATAGGACAGCCGCTTATCTCCAAGCTCTGCGTAATTTCCACCTCCATGCTCAGCCATGGGGATACCCTGGATACGGAAGCTCATGTGACGCCGTAGCTTCTCTCCATCGTTGATCTTCTCCCAATGGTCCATGGAGACCTCACGGAGCTCGTAACTGTGAACTTCCATATCCTCTGTAAGCCTCCGTTGGAGGGACACGGAGTTCAAATCTCCATTGACAAAAAAGTGTTTGGAAAGCTCCCTCCCCATATCCTTACCGCCACGGTGCTCATCCCAACCGAAACTGATGTTCCTCACCCTATAGATCTGCCGGTTGGCATAGATGAAGTTTGCGGGAGTAAACTCCCTGAGCGCAACAGGCGCCTGGCGAGACAACTCGATAGCTGGCATCAGGCAGGTGGCCACCACTTGCTCACGAGCCATGGCATAGCCTGGGAAGAAGCCATTTACAGAGAGCCAGCTTAACGTATAATTCTCAAAATTAGGTTGCTGCATATCCCTGATGCGGGCTTGATAATGCTTTCTCTGATTTTCGATTTTCGCATCAAGCTCCACCCGTTCGATCATTTTGCGAGCGACCTGACTTACCCATCTTTGCAGCGCGTCAATGCGGCTCCATGCAAAGGTTGTTTTCTCAAGGAGGTCAGTGTGGAAACTTTCAACCAGAGATGTAGTAAACTGCTTCCCTCCCTGGAGATTTTCCCACACCGCGGAGTCTTCCTTCGCCCAGGTCTTTAAAAAAACCGCATCAAGGGTTTCAGCCAGCATCTCTTTATTTGCTTCCACCAACTCCTTGAATGGATTCAGAGCAATAGGACCATTACGGATCCGGCTCTCCCCATCGCACTCTTCCATGACCCAGGAGCGAATGTATTGAGGGAAGGCATCACGTAGAGCATCGTGTTCAGGGTGCGCGAGCCTCAAAGCAGTCAGCATTGCTGAATGGCTATGTTTTCGTATGGCTGGCAAGTTCTGCATGGAGAAGGCAGGCACCCGAATCTCACCAGCAATCATTTCCTGGGGGTGCTGATAAAAATAGAGATCGTGGGGGGTGCGACGGCAATAGTTAACCATGACAGCAATGCGGAAGCGCCTCCCCGCTCGACCCGCGCGCTGGGCGTAGTTTGCCGGGGTGGGAGGAACATTCCGCATGAGCACCATCTCCAGTTTCCCAATATCCACGCCCATCTCAAGTGTTGGCGTACATACAAGACAGTTGAATTGGCCATCGGTCTTCTTGAAATTCTGTTCGATCCCCTCCCGCTCTTTCGCGGGCACCTGTGCGGAATGTTCACGAGCCTTGAGAGGGACAAATCGCCCCTCGGTATACTGGTGCACATCGAAGTCATCGGCATCGGGGCCAGTACTCACAAGAGTCCCGGTACAGTGATACTCGGGACAGCGCTCCGAGGGAGTCATCACAGACTGCGCCTTCTGGCATGCTGTGCATATAACCCTCGACTGAGCTGCCCGCAGTGCGAACCTTCTCTGGCTTATCTGGTAAAGCTGGGGTAACCCTCTTACCGCTGGTTGCGTTTTGCCATGAGATCTCGATTTCATGGTTACGGGGATCAGCACCTCATCGTCGATGAGTTGCCCCCAGAGCGCCTCGAGAAATTCTGCCTGATATCGAGGTTCCAACCCAGGCCGCAGGCTCCCCTTCACAAGGACCTGGGCGGAAGATCTGCGGTTATCCGACAAAAAGGGCATGACAAAGGCTGCATGAAAGGAGCTACTGCCTAGGGACTGCTTCAGAAGCCCCTTCGGGTAGTAGTGGTCATAGACACGGATGATCCCTTTTCTGACCTCGTCGTCACGTTTTCCCCACTTTTTGGATAGGAGTTCGTCGCTGAGCACCCCGCGGCGCCGGAAATAGTCCAGGATGAGTCTCACGACAGCGGCGACCTCCTCTGGAGAGTGCCCTAATACTTTGGACCATGCGGAGTAGAACTCTGGCCAGTCATTCACTCCGATGCCCGAGATGATAGTCTCAACCAGCCCCAGATTTTCGAGGTTCCTGCGCCGTTGCGCCTGCTGAGCAAATTCCTCGATAAGGAACCAGCGTACTCTTTTCTCATCTTCCTGGTAGTCGGCTGACTTCCCGACGAAAATACCCTGTGAGATTCCCTCATCGATCATTCTGGCGACAAGAGGTGATAGGGCCCAACACTTACCGCTCTCTTGGGCCAGGATCCGGTACAAAATATGGCGCAGCTGGAACCGCTTGCTCCGGTCCTCCATCCAGCCTGCCTGAAAGGCCGCATCCTGACGGTTGTCCACAAAGGTAATGAGCTTTTGCAGATCTGGTTCGGACATTCCTGACAGCATGGCCTGGGCGATGATATTCACATCGGCCACATCGCTGGAATAGGTGTTGGTCACAATCTCATCAAAATGACCTCGGGCGCTGGTGTCACATGCAAGACATCGGTCGAGGGGGGAAGAAGCCACGATCACCCTCATCAGTGAGATTTCTCGCCTGCAGACAGGGTTTAAACAACGATTGCCAGGGTGATCATGAAAGGTTCCGCAATGGGTGCAGAGCCAACGATGCTCCAGCTCTGCTGTTATTCCGTCGGCATCAATATTCACCAGCGTATCGGTGAAATACATCACCGCAGCTGTCTGCTCCGCTCCCAACTCTCGCTCATCATTCAAGGAGGTAAGCCTCCAGACGGTCACCTCGCCCTCTACATAGGGCTGCTCCATAATCACTCGGAAATAGTGTTGTCCACAGCTCCTACACAGGAAGAGGGGAAACACCATCCCGGCGTCAATTCCCGCCTCCTCGGCCAGCTCAAAGTGCACTACCAGTTTCCCCTCCTCGATTGAGCAACCGATGCCGTGGTATCCTTTGATGAAGACATGGGCCTTAGGCCGAAGCAGTGGCTCCCCCTTGTATTGGATTAACGGGCCTAGGGTGAGGTAGGTGAGCAGCTCTTTCTCCAGTGCTTCGTCATCTACTCCGACGCGGCCCAACGGCCGAATAAGTGGCACAAGCTCATGCACAATCCTTGGAGACTCCAGCGCTTCTGTCAGAGCGTGGACCAGCGCGTTCTCTCTAAGCAGGTTTCCTGCCCGCTCCATGGCCGTAAATCCAGGGGCGGTAAGATTCCCACACAGCTCATGTACGATATCAACAACCTCTTCGGGGAGTTGCGTAACAGTCTCCTTTGAGACAAGACCCGAGACGGCCTTGAGCGCTCGGTCCAGCAGCCCCGCAGGATCACTTGGGGGAGGTGGAACATAGGTCTGTTCTGCCGCGCCAAGCGGATCTTTATACCGCTCCGTTACCAGGGCCATGCTGTCAAGGGAGACGCCAAAGAGCCGAGACGCAAATCGCATTGTGGCCTCAACCCCGTCAATCCCCTCAACTCCATCCACATAGTGCTCTCCATCACGCTGCACGGTTGCCGAAGTGCCGATCATGGTCACTTGGTCTGTGCTTCTGCCCGTGACATGGCGGAGTCGACGGATAAGACAGGCCACTTCAGTCCCCAGTCCCCCTGTGTATGTGTGTACTTCATCCATAACCAGGTAGGAGAGTGGAGCATCGATGAACAACTGAAGATCCTGGTGCCTCAGTAACAGATACTCAAGCTGGCTGTAGTTGGTCAGAAGCAGCCTGGGCCTCCTGCTCCTGATGTCCGCTCGAGAAAGGCACTCTTCCCATGGCCTGAGCACTTCACTTTCTCTCCCCTCATCGAGCTTAGCCAGCTCCTCGGAGCGGTACGAACGGCTCTCTTTCATTTGCGGCTCACTGGCTGTCTCGCCGGTGTTGCCCGTGTATCGCCCGAAGGTTATCCCCGTCCCGGCCAGCATGCGTCGGAGGCGCCGCATCTGGTCTTCTACCAGTGCGTTCATAGGATAGACCATGACCGCGACGACGCCATCATCAGCACCTGAGTCACGAAGCTTTAGGCAGGTGTTGATGATGGGCAGCAGGAAGGCCTCTGTCTTCCCTGAGCCGGTGCCTGTCGCCACGATGGTGTGTTTGTGATCCAGGATGTTTGCCAGAGCATACTCCTGGTGAGCATGGAGCCGTTCGAAGGGAATTATCCCTGATATGGCCGAGTGAAGGCCATGTTGCGCCATCACTTCCCTGACCATGGGACCCTCGGCAAAGGGTCGGCTGAGGCTGATGAAGGGCCCCCGGGCGATGAGGCTTTCCCCCTTGGTAAGCTTGAGCTTCTCTTCGACCTGAGCCTTGAGCCGCTCATCGGCAAGGGGAAAAGTTGTGAGGAGATACCGAGCAAACTGCTCAGTAACTTCGGAAGTGAACTGCACGGGGTTGAGAGTCATTTCATCTACCTCTTCAGCCAAGGATCCGTAATGTCTTCAATGGCAAAGGCGCCATGGTTTTTATTACAATATCATTTTTTCATCATTTGCCGGTGTGAAATTTCTGGTCGATACAGCCTTTATTTAAAAATTTAGGGGGCTATATACTTGACTGTACCACATTTCCTGCTATAATAATAGTATAGGGGGCTTATAGAGAGGAGAATGTGAACATGAAAAAAGAATTCAAATCGCTCATAGATTTCTTAAAATATTTCCGAAATGAGGACATCTGTACTCAGTACCTTGAAAAAACCAGATTCCGTAATGGTGAATTCTGTCCTCACTGCGGCACTCACGGTAAGATCTACAGGCTACAGAATCACAACTACAAATGTAGCTCTTGCCACAAAGTCTTCACTATGAG
>JAHJLU010000299.1 GCA_018821745.1 Myxococcota bacterium
CTTCATCGGGCTCTACGCTTGAAGTCCATGGAAACTTCACGCTCGATCTCTGACATCGTAAATTCCGCCATTAAATTAGCTTTGTCAGAAGATTCAGAAGACCTCGCCGCATTTGAAAATAGAGCGAGTGAGCCAACCATCTCTTTTGAAGAAGCACTGAAGGAACTCAAGCGTAATGGCAAAATATAGTATTGAATTGAAGAGATCAGTACTTAAAGACCTTTCAAAATTTCCAAAAAGACACTTGACTTCAGGAAAGAATTTCGTTTAAAATCCAATATTTACCGTAAGGAGATTAGTTCATGAAAACACTAGCAGTCTTTATGAGTTTCATGTTTTTCTGGGGATGCGACGTGAGCAACTCGAATATTGACACTTGTGGAGATGGCGTGATTGATGTGGGTGAGGAATGCGACGGCGCAAACCTCGGCAGTTCATCTTGCAATACACTTGGATACCATGGTGGTATACTTGCTTGCGATGAAAACTGTCGATATAATATCACCGAATGCGAGGCGTCAGGTCAGTGTGGTGATGGGACTATTCAGACCGAATATGGGGAAGAGTGTGAAGAGGGACTATCCGACCGAAACTGCAGCGAGCTTGGGCAAGGGGACGGTATCGCGACCTGCGACGAAAATTGCCAATGGGACTACTCCGGGTGCTCGGGTGCCTCGTCTTGTGGAGACAACACAATAGAAGGAAGCGAACAATGTGAAGGCACAAACCTCAATGACGCGACATGCGAAAGCCTTGGGTTTTACGGAGGCACCCTCTCTTGTGATGAATCCTGTATGTATGATGAAGCGAACTGCCACTCCTTCGGATATTGTGGCGATGGCATAGCCCAAACGAACTATGGAGAAGATTGCGATGATGAAGCATTACAAGATGCTTCGTGTGAATCCCTTGGATATTATGCGGGCACTCTCGCGTGTACGGAAGGCTGTCTCTATGACACTTCCAACTGTGAGACATTTGGCATTTGCGGTGACACCATAATCCAGACCACCAATGGTGAAGAGTGCGACGGCACCAACTTTGACGCGCGTGATTGCGTCTCTGAGGGAGGTTATAGGGGCAGTCTCTCCTGCACCAACGATTGCGAGATTGACATCTCCGGCTGTGAGAGGTGTGGTGACGGGGTTGTACAATCTATTGACGCAGAAGAGTGTGACGGCACCAACTTCGACGGCGCTACTTGCGAGAGCCTGGGCCAACTACACGGTGGAAACCTGACATGCACAGCCTCATGCACACTCGACCTGTCAGGCTGCAACGGGCTCTGCGGCGACGGTACTATCCAAGCAGGGCAAGGAGAAGAGTGTGACGGCACCAATTTGAACAGCGCTACCTGTGAAAACATGGGGCACTTGTATGGAGGAACCTTGGCCTGTGGCAGTGGATGTTTGTACGACCTCTCCGGTTGCAACGGATGGTGTGGAGATGGGACAGTCCAAGGAGGAGAGGGAGAGGAGTGTGACGGTGGTAATCTTGATGGAGCCACTTGCGAAAATCTTGGCCACCTCCACGGCGGAACATTAGAGTGTGGGGCAGGGTGTGTATACGATCTCTCAGGGTGCAACGGATGGTGCGGCGATGGTGCGGTTCAAATCTCGGAGGGAGAGCAGTGCGATGGCAGCAACCTGAACGGTAGATACTGCCTGCTTGAGGGCACACTTCAGTGTGACAGCACTTGCCTGCCCTCTGACAGTGGATGTAATGCCTTCGTAGCTGTTCAAGCCTCAATAGTACATACTTGTGGGATCACAAGCGCGGGGGCGGCCTTCTGCTGGGGAGAAAACGGAAGTGGACAATTAGGCGACGGAACCACGACTAATTCAAAAACAGCCAATGCTGTCACAGGTGGCCTGACATTTACCGAAATTCACACTGCGGCAGAATGGACCTGCGCCCTTACAACCTCTGGCGCGGCCCTCTGTTGGGGGAAAAACAATAACGGGCAACTGGGCGATGGCACAGTCTCCAACAAAAATATCCCAACTGCAGTCAGCGGTGGTCTCTCATTTCAGAAAATTCACACGGGCAATGAAAGTCACTCTTGTGGCATAACTACCTCAGGCGCTGCCTATTGCTGGGGCCTCAACAATTATGGTCAACTAGGTGATGGCTCCTATACGCAGCGCTACGCCCCATATCCCGTAAGCGGATCATTTACTTTCACCGATCTTGCGTTGGGCAGATATTTTTCATGCGGACTCGACACCTCGGGGCAGATTTTATGCTGGGGACAGGGCAATTATGGACAGCTTGGCAGTGACGCAAATACAGAGCACGACACCCCTGAACCTGTATCAGGAGGTCTAACTTTCGTCTCAATCACTGCGGGGTACGATCACGCATGTGCACTCACCGCAACAGGCGCCGCCTATTGTTGGGGCAAAAACGATAATGGGGAAGTTGGCGATGGAACTTTTCTCGTAAACAGAATGGTCCCCACACAGGTTGCTGGAGGACACCAGTTCCAAACCCTTAGCGCGGGCAGGGATTTCACGTGCGGCATCACAACAGTTGGTACTGCGTATTGTTGGGGTAAAAACTATTGGGGAACCCTTGGCGATGGGACCACCTCAGATCATTCATCTCCTGCTGAAGTGTCGGGAGAGAATATGTTCTTAGATATTGCA
>JAHJLU010000300.1 GCA_018821745.1 Myxococcota bacterium
AATATTCAAAAAACCAACCAGATAACCTACACGGACCTGTCGATTCACCTCATCGCACACCACGGGTTCTACCAGGGCCGCGGGGCCCACTTCCGCCTGGATCCGGCTCACCTTGTCGATGTCCTTGAGGTCCCTCTCACCCCCATGGATCACACAAAAATCCCCAACCTCCCCTCCCGATAATTCAACCTGTTCACCTGGTCAACATTGCCCGCTGACCCTGAGTACAGGAGCACCCACAACCCTCATCCCCGCAGCAAGAGCGCACGTCGTCTTTTTTTGTGGATAATAACACACGCAGCCGTCATCCCGGAACACACAACCGTCATCCCGGGCAAAGACCCGGGATCCAGGACTCCCTCAAGCACATGGCACCGCCCGTGCGTTTTCCCCTGTGATATTAAGTCAACGAGAATTCCTTTTTCCCAGGGTTTGGGTGGTCCCTCCCTCAGGTGGCGGTTCCATGGGTGGCATGCTTCATATTCTTGCGTTTCCCGTGCCTTGTGTGGCGACTTGTGTTGCCAAAAGCCTCTAAACCATGATAGAAAAGGGGACGTTTAACAACACACCCTTCTCTCACTGCACAGTCACTGCCGGTGGAGCAGGGGCAGGGATCAGCGCCATATCCGTCAGATCCCGTTGCTATGGAGTTCGTAATGAGTGCACCCCAGCGGGAGAAATGGAATTCATCACTCGGCTTTATTCTGGCAGCCGCCGGGTCCGCCATCGGGCTCGGAAACATCTGGCGGTTCCCTTACATCACCGGAAAAAACGGTGGGGGCAGCTTCGTCCTTTTGTACCTGGGTATTGTACTCCTGGTGGGGCTCCCCATCATGTATCTCGAGCTGGCCCTGGGCCGCTCCACCGGTAAAGGTCCCGTGGGCGCCATTGCCAGCGTTGCTCCCAAATCCCTGTGGAAATTCCTCGGGTACCTGGCCGTGATAACAGGCATCGGGATCCTCTCCTTTTACGGCGTCGTGGCGGGCTGGACCGTCTATTACTTCTTCAAGTCGTTCATCTCCGGGTTCACGCCGGGGCAGTCGGGAAATGTCTTCGGGAGCTTTGTCACCTCGGGCTCCAAGCAGATCATCTTCATGGGCATCTTCATGGGCCTCACCACCGGTGTCGTGGTCATGGGCGTCAAGGGCGGCATAGAGAAACTGTCCACCGTCCTCATGCCCGTGCTGCTGGTCCTGATGCTGGGCCTTATCATCTACGCCATGACCCTGCCCAAGGCAATGAGCGGGCTCAAGTTCTACCTGGTCCCCACCTCCGCGGGATTTACCAAAACCACCTTCATCTACGCCCTGGGCCAGGCATTCTTCTCCCTCTCCCTGGGCATGGGAGCCATGCTCACCTACGGCTCCTATCTCCAGAAAAAGGAGAATATCCTCAGGGCCGGCCTCATCGTGGTCATCTTCGATACTGCCATCGCCCTCATGGCGGGCTTCATCATCTTTCCCGTCCTGGGTGGCGCACCCGCCGCCGCTGGTCCCGGGCTGGTGTTCGTTGTCATCACCGACCTCTTCTCCGTGCTCCCCGGGGGGCGCATCATCGCCATGGCCTTTTTCGCCATGCTGGCCATCGCCGCCCTCACCTCCACCATCTCCCTGCTGGAGGTGGCCGCCTCATATCTCATCGACGAACACAAAATGAAGCGCCCCGCCGCCGCCCTCACCGTGGGGGCAATCACCTTCTGCGTGGGCATTCCTTCGGCCCTCTCCCTGGGAGCCTCAAAGTTCCTCTCCAACATCGGGTCCTTTGCCGGCAGGTCATGGGGGTTTCTCGACATCTTTGATTATGTTTTCGGCAACCTCTCCCTGGCCATCGGTGGTATGCTGCTCGTGGTGTTCGTGCTGTGGAAATGGAAACTCCAGCACGCGGAAGAAGAAATTTTCGCCAACTCCAAGGCCGGTCCCTGGGTGAAATATGTGCTGAGGCCGCTGACCATTTTTGTTGCCCCCGCTGCGGTGGCGCTGGTTATCGGCTTCTTGCTGTTTACGGGTAAAACCCTTAGTTAGGAATCATGGTCCATGTCCATTTTCTGCCCCAAATGCGGTGAAGAGCAACCGGCAAAGGATACCTTCTGCGGTATCTGCGGGGCTCGCCTGGTGGGCACGATTGTAGGCATCCCCGCAGCCCCCGACACGGGCCGGAAGATCCCTGGCGCCAGCACCCCGGTCACGGGCCCCAGCACCCCGGGTAAAGCAGTGAACGACACGGGCAGAGACACCTACTTCAACAACCCCGACATGCTGCTGGGCAAAATGGTGGGGGAGTACAACATCACCGGTATCGTTGGGAAGGGTGGCATGGGCTGGGTCTACTCCGGCATCCACCCCATCATCGAGAAGAAGGTCGCCATAAAGGTCCTCAAGACCAAATACTCCGAAGACTCGGAAATTGTGAACTCCTTCATCAACGAGGCCAAGGCGGCCAACGCCATCGGGTCACGCAAAATCATCGATATTTTTGCCTTCGGGAAGCTGGAATCGGGGAACTGCTACTTTGTCATGGAGCTCCTCGAGGGGGAATCTCTGGCCATGCTGCTGCGCCAGGAGCAGCGCGTCTCCTGGTACGACGCCTACAAGATTCTCCCCGATGTCCTCGACGCCCTGGAGGCGGCCCACAACTCCAAGATTATCCACCGTGACCTCAAGCCCGAAAACATCCACGTAGCCAGGGACAGCAACGGTGACTTCCACATCAAGCTCCTGGACTTTGGCATCGCCAAGTTCAAGGAAGAGGGCTTCTCCATTCACGAGACCACCCGGGGGGTTATCAAGGGATCACCGCTCTATATGTCCCCGGAGCAGTGCCGCGGCCTCGATGTAACGGCCCAGAGCGACATATACTCCTTCGGGGTGATCCTCTACAAGCTCACAACGGGCCGCGAACCCTTCGTCTCCAAGAGCGCCCTGGAGATTATCACCTCCCATCTTCGGGAGCAGCCCCGCCCGCCCATGGAGCTGGCGGCCATGCCCAAAGAGTTGAACCGCCTCATCCTGGACTGCCTGGAGAAAGACGTGGAGAAGCGCCCCCGGAACATAGCTGAGCTGCGCTCCCGCCTCGTCCCCATCCTTCAGGAGCAGGCCCTGGGGACCGACAAGGTCGACATACCCGGAAGTGTCAGCCCCGTCCTGCTCTTTATCTTTGCCCTGGCCATTGTTGCGGGGGTCTTCTTCACCATCTACAAGCCCTTCAAGAAGAAACCGCAGGTTATGAAGCCCACGGTTGTCAACTACCTGCCCCTCAATATCCTCTCTGCCCACCCCCAGGTGGTGAACCGTGAATTCGAGCGGGGTTTTTCCACCTGGCTCAAAAAAGAGTACCAGCGAGACGTCAAAATCAGGTGGTTCTCCTTCAGAGACGAGCTGGACTCCCTCCCCGACAAACTGAAGAAGGCCATCTCCGAGGGCGGCGAGATGGAGTTCGACGTGGTGTTCGGCGGCGGTGAGTCACTGCATCGCTTTTTGGCATCGGAGCAGTGCGCGACCGTCAAAGGTCAGGGGTATCGCTGCCTGCAGAAATACCATCCCCCCGTAGAGACCCACAAGCGCCTCACCGCGACGCTCAACGGCGTCAACCTCTATGATCCCAACGGCTACTGGTACGGG
>JAHJLU010000023.1 GCA_018821745.1 Myxococcota bacterium
GTGCCCTCTTCGTACATGAGTGTGCCCCAGGAGGTTGTCTTAACTTCCGTTCCGTCGGCGGTCACCCAGTGGTGCAGGATGTTTCCGCCGCCCAGCCCGTTGTTCTGGAGCGGTTCGCCATAGTATCCGGTGATATGTATGTCTGCTCCCGACGCGCTCAGGCAAAGGCCGCGGCCCTCATCGTCGGCCATGGTGCCATACTGGTGAACCATGCGGCGCGCTCCCGAATCGGTAAAGGAGAGGAGGACCACATCTCCGAAGCCTCCGGCGTAGGTGAACCCTTCCATGGCGCCCATGGTGGTCCCTGTGATATAGATGTTGCCGCGCAAGTCTGCGGCGATGTCCCATCCCCAGTCGATTGAATCGGTTCCCCAGCAGTCATCCCAGAGCAGCGTGCCGTCTCTCGAAAGTGACGCCACGTACCCGGAGGTGAACAACCCGTCAACGGATCGGGATGACCCGGTCACGTAGAGGGCGGTCCCGTCGGAGGTAACACTCCGGAGTCTGTCATCTCCCGGGAAGCCCCACTGCTCCTGACCCAGCACGGTCCCGTCGGCAGAAAGCCGAAGGAGCAGGCAATCGCTACCACCACTGGAGGCGCTCGCTGTGTCGCCATCGGTGTAGCCGCTGACCAGCAGGGTGTTTTGCGGTCCCACAGCGAGATGGGTGGCGGTTTCATCGGCCTCGCCGCCAATAACACGATCCCACAGAGTCGCACCCTGGGGAGTGAGACTGCCTACCCAGATATCAGTTCCTGTCGTTGATCCGCTCCCTTGGCTGCAGGTAGCCGCCACCACAAAATTGCCGCTCCCGTCCACAATCAGGCCGGCGCCCTTTACGTTGCCCGGGAGGGGACTGACTCCGAATGAATTGACGAACTGTAAATCCTCGTTAAAGATCAGGATCCGCGTAGTGGCTGTGGGCGGCTCAGAAGTCATGCTGACGGAGAGAGCCCCGTAGCCACCGTCGGGCAGGGCAGTGACCTGAACAATTCTTGACTCACGGGGATCGTCTCCCGCCGTCCACTGCGTACGACACTCGTTCCACTCCAGCTGGCACATGAAATTGCATTTTAGCCCGCCTCCCCCGTCCCAGACTTCCTCACAGCTGTGTCCGCCAAGATTTTGGCTGTCGCAGGTCTCGAACTCCTCATCCACCCTGCCGTCTCCGCAATAGAGACAGTCAGAAGGATCCACCGTACAGTCGGGGTTGCACCTGAGACGTTGTTCCCCCGTGCTCCAGGTGGAGTAGGCGCCCTCGGGGAGGAAGTGGTAGCAGCTCAGGTAATAAAAATCATCACCGTCACACTCCTCGTATCCTTCCACTACCCCATTGCCGCAGCGGTTCTCCGGCACATCATCACAGGCGGAGATAACAGCGGCAAGGGCCATCAGACAGAGGAGAGATGCAACTTTGGACACTATGAGACGCTCCTTGATATTTCATGATCCCGGCTTCCACAGTGGGGGGGCCTATATTCAGAGTGTAGACCCGAAATAGCCCGTGTCAAAGAGGAGGCAGATTATTTTTTTGACTTGCGCTGAAGAAGTTCGAGGGCAACAGCGGCTCTCTTTTCGCATCGCTGTAACTGTATGCAGCTTCCGCCGGCTTTTTTCATGCACGGCTCAAGGAACGCCAGCACCTGCGGGGGCAATTTCCCTGTGCCGATGCACAGTTTCTTCAGGAGCGTGCTGTAGGCGTTGCCCCGGATTCCCTTGCACGATGCGAGGGTCCCCGCCCATGCGGTACACCGGTTGTCCATGGGTGGAAGCGGTCCGGAGAGATGCATTGAATGAAGATTGTTGGTGGGCGCAGGCCCTCTCTCTATGGAATTTTTACGCATGTTGCGGCTGGGTCGCTTGATCTGTATGCACTGCTTCACTTTTTCACAGTCAGCGCCTGCCTCGTACATGCAGTTTGCGACCTTTACGGTCCACTCGTCCATCTTCTTTTTGGTGCTCTGTACACAGGCCTGGATCAATTGCTCCTGTTTGGTTTTGTCAAACGTCATGGCCTGGGCTGTGTTTTCGTTCAGCACGCACTTCATCAGTCCGTCCACAAAGATTCTGCAGAATTTTTCCGGATTTTGTTTCCAC
>JAHJLU010000301.1 GCA_018821745.1 Myxococcota bacterium
CAGCTCCGCATGTTGTTCATGGCTGCCGTGGGAGAAATTAATCCTCGCCACGTTCATTCCGGCGTCAATGAGACTTCCGATTACCGCTCGACTGGAAGATGATGGGCCGAGGGTCGAAACAATCTTGGTTCTTTTTTTGTGCGGGAACATATAAACTCCTTATACCCAATTCGTTCCCCCTGATTTTCGGTTTTCAGAGGTGAACTAGAGGTTGATACCTTTTTTCTTGCAGAGCTTCTGGATAAGGCGTTTTTGGCCGCCGCCCATTTTGGAATAGGCCCACTTTGCCCAGCTCTTGCGCTTTGATTTACACCCGCAGAGGCCGATGTATTTAAGCGCCTGACCGGAACCGGTCTTTGCGTAGGCTTTCTTCAGAATTGCGACAGCTTTCGAGCAGTTCCCGCTCTGGTAGGCGGATTTTCCCTCTGCCAGAAGGGCAGTGCCGCTTGAGCCACTCATCACGGGAGGATCTTTCATGGGTTCATGCATGACCTCGGGAGTTTTCATGGTCTCGTGCATGACAGGCGGCGTATCGGGAGTACCCATATCGGGTGGAGTCATGTCTTCGGGGGGAGTAGTATGCATCCCCTTGGACATGGGCTTGGGCGGGGCGGTCATATTCCCGTTAGTGACAACCTCCGTGCCTGTTGGCCTGCACTTGGTCTGCAGGCCGGTCAGCTCGGTGAGTTCCTTGGGAGAGAAGTTAAAGCTCGCGGCTTTATCGACAAAGTCGTTGATGGTCGCGCATTTTTTCTCAGCGAGAGCGACTTTTGATTTGCTGATGGCGTTGGAGAGGAAACTCTGCTTGCCTGTGGAGACCTTTGCCTGGGCTTCGTTGAAGTAGGCAGAACTTTTGGGAATAGTGAGGGCGATGGTAACCGCTTCAACCCACTTGGCCTTCTTTAAAAGTGGATCCACTTTGGCCATCAATTGCTTGTGATTTTTTTCGTCTCGCATCGCCTGCAGTTGGATCTGAAGCTTGGATTTTTGTTCAGGGGTCAGCCCTTTGATTTCCAGAGAAGATTTTGCTGTTTTGATGGCTTCATCCCAGTTTTTCTGGGATTTCTGCGTGTCCAGTGAAGTGAGGACCTTGCTGATATCTGGTGCGTCGGCAGAGGAGGAACCACCTTTTTTCTTGGAACTGAATACTCCCGACATGGCGAGAATAAAAACAAGTCCGAAGGCTGCCACCAGCCCGAGGGCAATGAAGATGGTCTTCTTGTTACTGGGCTGTCCAAATTCCATCTGCGCTTCTGATGCGAAATCATAGATCTCACCGGGGGCAACAAATCGCAGGCGCACATGGCCGAGCTGGATCACATCTCCCTTGCGAAGGGACATCTTTGAGTACTCTTCATTGTTGATGAGCATTCCATTTTTGGAGCCCATGTCTTCAATGGAGTAGGTGTCACCCTCAAGGGAAATCTGTGCATGGATTGCGCTCAGCGAGGCGTGGTCAATAAAGACGTCGTTTTCGCGATTTCTGCCGATTACCATGGGACTTTGAACAATCTCAAAAGTAGTTCCAGCATAATTTGAGGTAGTGACAACCAGTTTAGCCCTCTTGTCACCGGGAATCGCGTTCCCGCTGCTGGCGGCAGCCGGTGCTGCAGTGGCAGAGGGGGCGGGAGATTGCTGGGGAGTCGCCGGTGCGCTTACGGGTGCGGCAGCGGCAGTAGCAACATCCTGCTGAAGTCCCTTTACGGCTACCTGAACCGTCGGAGAGTTTTCAGAAACTGCGTTTCCGCCTCCAATGGAGGCCTCGTCCAGTCTTTCCACGGGAATAGTGGCCATCTCCTCAAAGGGATCCACCTCGCTCTTCTCTTCTACC
This sequence comes from Myxococcota bacterium, assembly GCA_018821745.1. Taxonomy (GTDB): domain Bacteria; phylum Myxococcota_A; class Polyangia; order HGW-17; family HGW-17; genus SZUA-580. The sequence goes on from JAHJLU010000301.1 coordinate 1,832, forward strand.
TTGAGCATGAGCGTGTAATCACCTATGAGAATTTTGTCACCCTCGTCAATATCCACGGGCTCGGAAATCCGCACCCCATTTACTTTGACGCCATTGTAACTTCCCATATCTTCAAGCACAATGTCGTCATTTTTCTTAATAAGACGAGCGTGCTTTCTGGAAACATTTCTTTCGGTCAGGCGGATGGTATTGCCTTCTTTACGACCGATGGTGATTTCATCTCGTAAAAGACGTACTACTTTTACTTGATTTTCATCATCTTCAATGATCAGTTTCAGCATTGTTGACCCTTATCCTTTGTCAATCCTAAGAGTATGGATCTGGTGTTCAATCGTCAAGAAATTTCCTTACTTTTATGCCCTGAGAGTGTTGAAAGTCTCTTTCAATCAGTAAAATCGAGATCTACACCCATGAGTTTGGCGCCTAATTGGTGCATATTCCGGTAAAGAGAGGCCAGTTGAGGGTCAATGGCCTCAAGGGCTCTCACATGTTTCTTTATCAGATGACTGTCTCCCCTGGAGAGTGGCCCGGTAAATATTCTGCCCCCGGGTTGCAAAAGTGCCTCGAGAGACGTGAAGACAAGCTGGGCGATCAAGGGTCGAAGCTGGTCCATTGTCTGTGTGGAGAATTTTGCCAAGTGACTGGTGGCTGTCTCGGCCAGGAACGATGTCCCGTTGGCCAGAAGTGCACAGAGGGCATGGTATGTCATCATGCCGGATGGCGAAAGAACGCACAGTGAACCGCCCAGAGCGGCAATGAATGATTGGGCTTTATGGCGGTCTCTATCTTCCCCGCAATAGGCCCATTGCCGGTTTGTGAGCACAGTGGCCGTGGTCCCAATGGACATTGCCGGGTGGAGAGTAGCGCAGGAGATGTTGTCACGGGCGGGCAACGGGGAATGCATGCCACCCGTTGAGAGAATCAGGAGCGGCTTTTCCGGCGGGGAGTCCAGGCAGGGAAATGGATAGGAGTCCTGGTCGGAGATCGCCATTACCATGACATCGATGGAATGGATGCTCTCGTGCGAAAACGGAGGGTATTCCCTCGGGATCCCCGGCAGAGCAGATTGCATCAGGTGGGGATCCCTGTCATGGACCCACATGG
>JAHJLU010000302.1 GCA_018821745.1 Myxococcota bacterium
ACCCACCCGGCTGGGTAGAGCTGCCGGCACTCATCCGGGTGATCCCCAAGGGAAGCATCCCGTCGCGGATTTGTGGCGACTCCCGGGTGGAGAGTACCAGCTCGGCGTCGTGGAAGAGGAGGCGCAAAATAAAAATCATCTGCGCCAATTCCTTGTCCGACACTGGATGCTCCGGAAGAAAACCACCCTCATGGGGACGAAGCCGCGGGAAACTGAAGGCAAGCCTCACACGCCAGTCAGCCTGCAGGACCTCCCGGCCATGTTTTGCGAGGGCAAGCATCTCCTGTGTGTGAGGGGCCAGGCCGAGCAAAAATCCAAGCCCGACACTCCTCATCCCAGCCATGGCAGCAGCGATTGGCGTCCTGTAACGGAGGTCATAGTCCTGCTTTGGCCCGGCCCTGTGAACCGCAGCGTATACCGTTCGGTCATAGGTCTCCTGATAGACAGTGACACCGTCGCAGCCGCTTTCCACAAGTATTTCGTAGTCACTCTGCGGCATGGGATAGACTTCAACACTGACCTGGGGCACGATGGACTTGACTCTGGCCACCGCCGCAGCGATGAAGCCCGGCGGAATCGCAGCAGGCGCCTCCCCCGTCAACAACAGAACGTGAGCGAACCCCATCTCTTTCAAGGCCCTGGCTTCCTCTTCCACCTGCTGGAGAGTCAGGGTTACCCGGGGAAAGTGGTTTGTGACATTGAAACCACAGTACACACAACGATTTACACAAATATTGGAGATGTAAAGCGGTGCGTACAGAGAAATAGTGTTACCGAACCGTTGCCGGGTAATTATCCGGGCGCGGTCTGCGAGCTCCTCAAGACAGGAGAGTCCAACGGGAGAGAGCAAATCGGGCAGATCATCCAGGGTGTGAGATTCTTTGTTGATCAGCGCTCTGTAGGCAAGGGTCGTGAGCATGGGAGTCTACCGCAAGAAACCGGTTAAAGGGCTGGACGCATTAGCCCGGTCATAAACACCGCCGGGGCCGGCGAGAAACGCCTCACGACCTGCAATCACCGCATGGCGAAAGGCGCTGGCCATGAGGCCGGGATCCCGGGAAGTGGCCAGTGCCGTGTTCACCAGCACCGCATCCGCCCCCATCTCCATGGCCTCAGCGGCGTGGGAGGGGAGCCCGATTCCCGCATCGACAATCACGGGAACACGTGCATTCTCAATGATAATAGCGATCAGGTCAGCCGTTCTGAGCCCTTTGTTGGTGCCGATGGGTGCGGCAAGAGGCATAACCGTTGCTGCGCCCGCGTCCTGGAGTCTCAAAGCCAGAATTGGATCGGCGTTCATGTAGGGGAGGACAGTAAAACCCTCGGCCACCAGCAGTTCAGTGGCTTTCAATGTCTCTACTCCATCGGGCAGAAGCGAGGCGGGGTCTGGCGTAACCTCCAGTTTAACCCACCGGTGCCCCGTCAGCGCGGCCCCGAGCCTGGCAAGCCTCAGCGCCTCCTGCGCATCACGGGCTCCAGAGGTGTTGGGCAGAACCAGCACCAGCTCCTGGTCGATCCCCGCAAGCGCCGGGTCAACCCGCGCAGCAGGATCTGCGCGCCGAATCGCCACGGTCACCAGTTGGGACCCGGATGCACTGATGGTCTGGGCAAGAATTTCAGGACTTGCGAATTTGCCGGAACCGATGAAGAAGCGACTGAGAAAGGAGCGCCCGGCAATAACGAGCATATCCTTAGAGTTATCAAATGCCTGAGTCAAAACAGCACCTCGCACTGGCGCCGGGGCGGCTGACCGCGGTCGCGCAGCACCCCACCTTATACTGAATCCCGGTCAAATAAAAGACTGGTGAAACATTTGAGGTTAATAATTGGAGATCAGGTGGTATAATGGCCCCTCACATAAACCTGAAAGGAGTGATTAATGAAAACCCTCATTCTCTTAACAATGCTCTCCGCTATTATATACGGTGGATGCCGGGAAAACGGCGACGAGGGGACACTCCCCTCTCGCATGGTCCAAAGTGACCTCCCCATCACACGGGTCGTTTTGTATCGCAATGGCATCGGATATATCGAACGGTCAGGCAAAATCCACGGCGCCATACTCAACCTCCGCATCCGCCATGACCAGGTGAAGGATATCCTGAAGACGCTCACGGTGGTGGACAAGCGGGGCGGCTATGCCGTCAATATTTCGCTCCCCGTGGAGAAGAGCAGCATGGTCAAGATGGGTGAGCTCCCTCCCCAGGTGAGGAACTCCGGCGGGATTCTGGCGATTATCCATGCATTTCGTGGTGCACGGGCACGGGTCGAGACCGACAAGGAGACCTTCCGCGGGAGGATCGTCGGTGTGGAAGATCTGGGGACCGCCAAAAAGCCAAATTATCGGCTCACGCTGTTGGGCAAGGGCCGCACCCTGAGCGTCGTGAGCCTCTCGGCCATCACCTCGCTGAAGGTCATGGACAAGACCCTCACCGTTGGTCTGGAGAAGGCCCTGGATGTCTCCCTGAACAAGGGGACCTGGAAACCTGTCAATCTCACTATTCATCTCAGTCGGGGGGGCACCCATGACCTCACGGTGAGTTATGTTGTTGAGATGCCCATCTGGAAACCCGCATATCGGCTTGTCATCGGTGAAACGAGCAAGGAGATTCTTCTCCAGGGCTGGTCCGTGGTCGACAACCTTTCGGGAGGCGACTGGAACAATGTCTTTTTGAGCCTGACCGCGGGTACTCCCCTGGCGTTCAAATATGACCTGTATACTCCTCAGACCATCACCCGTCCCGATTTGACCCCCAGCGGCTACCGCGTCTCGGAAGCGCCCCCCGTTTCCGCCGACTCCTCCTATGTCAGCAGCAACAAAGACAGCGATGCCGATGAAGAGCTCAGTGATAAAAAAGAAGCGGAGAAATCCGCCTATGCTCCCAGGAAAACCT
>JAHJLU010000303.1 GCA_018821745.1 Myxococcota bacterium
CCACCTTGGGGACCCCGTCACCATGGAATCCATGGATCAGCATGAGCCCATGTGGCTCTTCAACTGTGGCAGACTGCCGGAGACCTTCCATTTTGCCACCGCCATCGCCGGTGATGAGACCCTCTCTCCTCCCACGGGGTTCTTTGACCCGCCACTCCCCATGATCTTGTAAATACAAACAGATTCTCGTTTCTCATGGACCTCCGCTGTGGTAGTGTTGGTCAGAGGTAAAATATGGATCAGGTACTTCTGAGCATTGACTGTGGCACCCAGAGTCTGAGGGCGCTGATCTTCTCCCCCGACGGGACCCTCCTTGCGAAAGAACAGGTTCCCTATAGCCCGGGAGACGCACCCAGGCCCGGCTGGAGCGAGAAAGACCCGCTGGAGTACTGGCAGGCCATGGTCACGGCCCTTGGCAGGCTGAAAGCCCAAAGCCCTGATCTTTTCTCCCAAATATGCGCCATGGGTGTCACCACCATCAGAGACACGGTGGTCTGTCTTGATAAGCGGGGCAACAACCTTCGCCCCGCAATCCTCTGGATGGATCAGCGGCAGAGCGAGGCAGTCTATCGACCTTCCATGCTCCAGCGCCTCGGCGCGAAGATTGTGGGTATGGATGAGGCGGTGACCCGCATTCAGATGGAGGGCAAGTGCAACTGGATCAGGCAGAACCAGCCCGACATCTGGGCTCGCACCGCGGTCTTCGGAATGATCTCCACCTGGTTTCACTTCATGCTCACCGGGAAGTTTATTGATTCAACGGCCAATCAGATCGGACACATCCCCTTCAATTACGCCAAGGGAAGGTGGAGCCGGAAGGGCGAACTCACCGCCCGGCTGTTTCCCGTGGAGTCGTCCAAGCTGGTTGATCTGGTGCCACCGGGGACGCCCATCGGCGTAATCACCCCCGCCGCAAGCGAGGCCACGGGCTTGCCCCGGGGGCTGATGGTTGTCGCAACGGCCAGTGACAAGGGATGTGAAACCCTGGGTGCGGGAGTGACCGATCTCAGCATGGCAGCCCTGAGTTTCGGCACCACTGCGACCATCCAGTCCACCAGTGACAAGTACTTTGAACCCATCAGTTATATGCCGGCGTATCCGGCACCCATTCCCGGCCACTTTAACCCGAGCATCGAGATTTTCCGTGGTTTCTGGATGATTTCATGGTTTAAAAACGAGTTCGCCCACGCCGAGGTGGAGGCGGCGCGTCTCGAGGGCATACCCCCCGAGACCCTCATGGATCGGTGGCTCCACGAGGTGCCCCCTGGCTCCCTGGGCCTCATTGTTCAGCCCTACTGGGGTGCGGGGCTCAAGGAGCCCTGCGCCAAGGGTTCCATCATTGGTTTTGGCGACGCCCACGGCAAACCCCACCTTTACAGGGCCGTGCTCGAAGGGCTGGGCTATGCCCTCTATGAAGGACTCCATCACATTGAAGCCAAAGGAAAAGTTAAAGTGCGAGAGTGTGTGGCCTGCGGTGGTGGGTCCCAATCCGACGAGGTCTGCCAGATGACCGCCGACATTTTCAACCGCCCGGTTTTACGGGGACGCACCTTTGAGACCGCGGGGCTTGGTGCTGCCATGGTCACCGCCAAAGGCTGCGGCATGTATCCCGGGATCAGAGAGGCCGCCTCGGGGATGTCAGCTATCACAGTCCGCTTTGAGCCGAACCCTGAGCACGCGCTCCTGTATCATGAGCTTTTCACCAACGTCTACCGCAAGCTCTACCTCAGCCTCAAGCCCCTCTACGAGACCATCAGGCGGGTCACGGGATATCCTCCCCCCGTGGAATAAAATAGCGAAATCAAGAGTCGCTTATCCCAAATAACTTGACCAGGCATATTGGCTATGCTAGCGTCGAGTATCTTTTTTAACCCAAGGAGAAAACCATGAACTTTGACATGCTGAAATTGACCATCCAGGATCTCGGGACACGCTTCGGGATTCAACTCTTGTCGGCGCTGGCCATCTACATCGGCGGGAAGATTGCCATGAGCGTCATCTCGTCCGCCGTCTCCAAAATTCTCACCAAGCGCAAGGTGGACGAGACCGTCTCCAATTTTGTTGTCCACCTGGTGCGCATCGGCCTCACCGTCTTTATCTTCATTGCCGTGCTGGCACAGCTGGGTATTCAGACC
>JAHJLU010000304.1 GCA_018821745.1 Myxococcota bacterium
AGATCTTTTTCACGAACACCCTGAGCACCAAGGTGGTGAGCCTGGGGTTGTAGGCGAGCAGATACCGCAGTTGCTTGGGGAGGCTCAGGACGAATTGCCGTACAGGGACCTTCGGGAATACATCCTCCGTGAGGTGGAGGGCCATCTCGTTCATTCGGCGGCCCATACAGGATGGGCAGAAGCCGCGCCCTTTGCAGAGAAAGGGACGGCGAAGCTCTTTTCGCAATCAGTGCATTTGAGCCGCACAAAACCGTGTGCCAAGATGCCGCACCGAATGTAAGCCGCGAACTCTTGCTCTATGTGGTGTGGGAGGGGCTCATGCTCCGTGAGAGCAGAGACATCGATCTGAAGAACGCCCCCACCTCGGGACTCCTGGTGGCGGAATTCGACGACGTCCCCACGGGTGATTACGAAAATGTGGGATACGCCTTGCCCATGGCCACATCGGCCGCTACGGCGCTGGGTAATATTTCCGACACTGACTTCCATGAGATGGTGGACAACGGCCTCGCGGTCTCCACGGTTATGATCCTCACCCAGACCGGAGGCCAGGTGTGCCCATACCTGGTGAACGAGGAGAACCCTGCGGATCCCACCCGCCCCTGCACTACTATGGAAGAGATACGGTTTGAGTGGCAGCTTCCTTATGGGTCTACAGCTGACGGCTGCCAAACACCAACCCAGGTGGGGCTCAACGTCCCCAAGGGCGGCACAACCCAGGTGAAGCTCACCATCCATGCCGACCACCACTTCTTCACCGCCCTCAGACACACGGATATCATGCGTCTCGCCCAGCCCCTTATCGACGCTGACCTCAACCTCGACGGAGAGGTCACCCTCGATGAGCTTGAGCAGGTTCCCATCACGGTCCTTGATACCTCAGTGTACGACCTCTCCACCTTCCCCTCGGATCTCGAGACCCTTGGTGATTACATCCGGTGGACCACTATCACCTTCCCCCACTACCAGGGCGACGGTGGCTGCCCCATCCGCACTCCGCTGTAGCCAGATAGCCTCGGATAGCCAAAAAGGGCTGGAAAACTAAAACCTACTCGCCCTCCCAATGGCTGGCAGGTGAGCAACATTGAGCTATTCGGATCCAGCACCCTATTGAGTAGCAGAAACCTCCGCACCATTTTTTTCTGACAATTGTAGGTAGAACGCGCTGTTTCGGTTTTTGCCATGTACGGACCGTTCCTTTTCTCCACTTTGGTGCGCTCTATGGGCTCCATTTCCTTCTTAAGTTCGTGGGTCTTTTGACATGATCCGAGGGTGACGACAAAGAATTTTTCACATTGCGGGTTTTGCAGGCGGACTGGTCCCTCTGCCACTTCGGCAAATGGTTGTCTCCTTTGGATTCCAGGGGGGAGCATGTCCATTTACTGGCCACATGGGGACAGGGGATCATCGAATATGGACAGGAGAAAAGCTGGGAGTCAGAGATGGTGATGACAAAATGAGTATTTGGCTTAGAGAAAGGGTGATTGCAGTGGAGAAAGGTCAGAAGGTGATGGTCTCTGCGGACTCAAAGAGCTCGCGGGCCATGGCGTCCAGATCCAGGTGACTCTCTGCGGCGAGGATCTCTTCGATCTTGCCGCGGGTCTCGGGCCTCGGAGGCAGAAAGAGCGTGCAGCTGTCCTGGCAGGGAATGATGGAGGTCTTAAAAGTCCCGATCCGCTCCGCCAGCGCAATGGCCTCGCTCTTGTCATAGGTGATGAGGGGGCGGAAAATCGGCAGCGTCGCCGCCTGTTCGACCACCGCCATATTGGCCAGGGTCTGGCTGGCGACCTGGCCGATGGATTCCCCGGTGGCGAGCACCTTTGCCCCGTCGGCGCGGGCGAAGAGCTCAGCTACCTTCACCATGAGGCGACGGTAGAGCAGCACTGCCAACTTGGAGGGTCTGCAATCCCGGAGGATCTTCTGAGCCGACCCAAAAGCGACCACGTGGAGCCGCTCGGGACCACCCCAGGGACGCAGAATCCGGCACAGCTCAATCACCTTGTCACGAGCCGTCTCCTCCACATAGGGGGGAGAGTAGAAGGTGACGGCGCTGAGCCTCACTCCCCTCTTGAGGAGCAGCCAGGCGGCGACGGGAGAGTCAATTCCACCGGACAGCAGCAGCTCCACGTGACCGGAGACACCCACGGGGAGACCCCCGGGCCCCGCATCACGGGAGATGGTGACAAAGCACACCTCGTTCCCTATCTCCACCTCAACCAGAAGATCCGGCGTCGTTAAATTCACGGGGATCTTTGTGGCCAGATGAATAATGGACCCCACCAGCCGCCCGATCTCGGGAGAGTTCGGTCTGAAGGTCTTGTCGCTGCGGTTGGCCCTAACCCTGAAGGAGGTGGGGAGCTGCGGGAGCGCGGCGATCATCTCCAGCGCCCGGGCTCCCGCCTCCTCGATACTCTGCCCGATCACCATGGCCTCGGAGATGGAAGAGATCCCGAACACCTTGAGGACGGCGCTCTTGGTTGCCTCCAGATCCGAGATCCCGTCAATGAGGTACCGCCCGTGGTAGGCATGGACCTTTACCCCCTCAAAGGGTTTGATGGCCTTGCCGAGGTTCGTCCGAAACTGATTGAGGAAGACGTGGCGGTTCTTTCCCTTGAGGAAGATCTCGCCGTACCTCACAATGAGTGCATATTTCATGAGTGACTCCTGGGGGAAGCGGGGGAGCTAAATGCGTCCGACAAAGTGGGTGCCGCTCATTCCGGAGAGGGCGTCATGGAGCTTGTCAGGGCTGGTGATGAGGGCCCGTTTTCCACCCTGGTTCAGGAACTGGAGGACCGCCTGTATTTTGGGACCCATGGACCCCTTGGCGAAGTGCCCCGCCTGGAGGTAGTTCTCGGTCATCTCGATGGTGAGGGCACCGAGTCCCTGCTGATCGGGCTTGTTATAATTGAGGTAGACCTTCTCAACATCCGTCAGAATCATGAAGAGATCGGCACCAACCTCCTGAG